>DASXUA010000637.1:0-51964 GCA_036505095.1 Phycisphaerae bacterium | reverse complement strand
CAGGGCTGGGGCCTGCCGGACCTGAATAATCTGTACAACCAACGCGACAAGATGCTCATCATCAATGAGACCGATCTGCTGGTGCCGCTGCAAGTCCGGGCATACAACGTTGAAGTAGCGGCCGGCGAGCCGGCGCTGGCGGCGACCCTGGTCTATACGGATCCCATGGGCAACCCGGCCGCGACCCAGGCGCGCATCAACGATCTGACGCTCAAGGTCACATCGCCCCTGGGCACGATTTATTGGGGCAATAACGGTCTGACGGCCGGCAACTGGTCCACTCCGGATGGCGTGCCCAATACGAAGGACACCATCGAAAACGTGTTTGTGTCCAACCCGCCGGAGGGAACCTGGATGATCGAAATATCGGGCGACGAAATCGTGCAGGATGCGCATACCGAGACCCCCGAGATCGATGCGGACTATGCGCTGGTGGTTTCGGGCATTGCCCTGCCCGCCACCGCAGTGGCGATCGCCTCCAGCGACCCGCCGTTGGCGAGCCCTTACACGCTTCCCGGCGCGCCGCCGGAACCTTTCCGCGACGTCCTACAGACCGGCTCAGGGCCGAACCTGACGCAGGGCATCGGAGCCACCGGAACACCGGGCGAAGCCGCGGTGGCTTACGCGAGGATCGACGTAACCTTCAGCGCCGCACCGATTCCGGCGCCGCGGGTCAACAATATCGCGGTGAGCTGCACTGGTGGAGACTGCCCGAGCGTGACCGATGTGAGCGGCTGCGGACCGGGTCCGTACCACGTCACGCTGTCGAGCGCGATTCCGCCGGGCGAGTGCACGACGCTGACGTTCGCCGGTACGGCGTCCGGCCAGAAGCTCCAGTACCAATCGCTGCCCGGCGACATGAACCTGGACGGCACCACCGACACGCAGGACCTGCTGTGGCTGGCGCTGCAGCTCAGTGACGGCAGCGCGAATCAGCCGGCAAATTATGCGCGCTACGACGTCGACCGCAGTGCTCCGGGCAGTAACGGCGTCAACACACTGGACCTGTTGCGGCTCGTGCAGCTTTTGAACGGCGTCAACACGACGCAGCCCTTCAACGGCGTGACGGTGACGCCCTGCCCATAGGTACGAACTCACCATGATTTGCCTTGCAAATGGGAGGCACAGGGTGGCATGCTTTCACGCGCAGCGGGTAAGCATGCTCGCGGCGTGCGTATGGCTACCCGGATCCGCCGTGAAGCCATGCCACCCACCTGGCAGGTGCAGATGACCGCTGCATCGGTCGGTCAATCGAAGGTCTACGTTCCGCGCTGGCATCGGCGGCATCCGCTGGCCGCGTCGACGATCGGCCTGGCGATCGTGCTCGTGATTCTCGATCACGTCCGCGGCGGCCGGCACGAAGATGACGAGGCGCGCCATCACGACCGGGACTTTCGCGTCTCGCGCGTCGTCGATGTAGACACGATCGAGATCAACGCACCCGACGGACACGAGCCGTCGACGCGCGTGCGACTGGTCGGCATTCGGGCTCTGGACGAGGCACGGCAGAGCGCGCTTCCATTCGTCGAGCGTTCGCTCGTCGGCCGGAACGTGAATCTGGTCCTGCCCCCCGCGCGGACCCGCGCTCCCGACGGCCGGCTGCTGGCGTACGTGTACCTGGATCGCAACGACGAGTCTACGTTCAACGCGCGGTTGATTAGCGAGGGCTACGCGCGCGCCGATCCGGCCGCCGATCACCCGCTGTCCGGCGAGTTCGCCAAGCTGGAGCGCCGCGCGCGAGCGGGCGCTGCGGTGCGCTGAAATTCAGGACGTTGAACCGAGCAAGTCCGTCAGAATGTACCGCGTCTTGGGCGGGTAGCGCTCCAGTGGGTAGTACTTTCCCAGAATCGCGAGAGCTTCCTCCAGCGTCTCGATGTTCAAATATCTGAGCAGAAAACGCACGTCCTCCTCATCCCGGAATAGCGGGCCCAAACGCAGTGACAGGCATTTCATCGCCAGAAGGTACGCTGGGTCAGCCGTGAAGACCTTCAGATGGGGCAGATCGAAAAAGGGTGTGTATGTCCCGCGCTCACTTAAGAAGCCTTTGACGGCGTCGTTCAGCCAGTTTTCGCCGAAGCCCAATTCCACCCCGACGGCGCGCGCGGCCGCGCGAACGGTTTCCTTCGGGGCGAAGTACCCGTCCACATCTTTCGTGGATGGCCGCTCCTGAAACACCAGACACATGACGGCCCCGCCGACCAGGTACAGTTCGCCGGTGACACTCTGCTCGGCCAGCTTGCGCTCCAGCGCTTCCAAGAGCCGCACGATGTCCGCACGCGAGAGTTCTGACATGGTCACACGCGGTCGGCCAGGCTCGCATCCAAAAAGATATTGCGCCGGCGATAGGGCGGTGGCGATCGGCTGAGCAAGTGCAGTCGCACCGACGGCAACTCCGATGCGAAGTAGGGCTCGGGAAGCGGCCCGATCCGGCTGGTCCACACGGGCGGGGCGACGCGCTTGCGGTGCGCCGCATCTTCGACCATGGCCGCGATGAGCGCTTGGTGGAATTCGCTGAGACTTCGCACGTCCAGCGCTCGCACCGCCGCGGTGAACTCGGTCGCGGGCAGCTCCATCAGTACATCGCCCAGTTCGGCCAGGACCGGCTGCGGCTGTGACGTCTTCGCCAGGCCGTCCAGCAGCGACTGCAGCCGCAGACCCGTGTCCGGCAGCACACGGTCCAGCACGAACCGCGAGACGTCCTTGCGGGCATCGCGCGCGAGTCGGCGCAGCGCCGCCTTTTGCCGCGGCGTCACGCGGATTTGCAGATACGAGCTCTTGCGAACGCCAGCCACGCCCCAAGCCTAGCGCCTGCTTTGGCGAATGTCAATACGTGTGTAATGACATGCCCGGACTCCCCGGTATGGCCTGCTCACACGACGATTTCTTGGTGCGTGCGAGCAGACCATGTTTGGGGGCGTTGCGGCGGCGAGCGGGTCTTGCCCTCGGGCGTGCGCGGGCCGGTGGGCTTCTGAGCGTTGCGACGGTTGGCTTTGACCCTGGCGGCACAAACACTTGTGGTGGACATACGTCACCCCCCTTTCACCCTTGCTACATGCGCGGCGCGCGCTTTTGGGCGCGAGGTAAGCGCGCGCGGCTGGTCAGTTGTCGCTGTGGCGGTCGCCGCGATAAGCCGGCATGGTTAGTGGCAAGGCGCTTTGCCCGAGATATTCCATCGATATAGGGTTTGGTCCGCGACAAACGCCGCCACAAACTGGGCTTCGGGCATTCAACGAACTCTATGAAAAGGCATTTGTGAGCGCCCAGAGGATTCGATGTCCTTAGGGGGCATCGCTCGGAAGGTCCTGATTTTCCAGCCGCTTCCTTTGCGCGCTGCGGCGTTCAAGAGGGTCGTTCACGACGGGCTGACGAAGTGCTTACCTGATCGAAACGCTTCGCAGATCTCAGCGAGTGCATGCTCGAAGCGTCGAAATGAGCGGGGATTTCTTTTGCGGATGGCTTCGAGAGATACCATTTCGGTGAGCGGCCTTTGATCTGTCGCCGCCTTGTAGCCGCGCTCCGTGTACTTGCTAAGCCATCCTTTGGCGCCTCGCGGAAACTGGTCGGTGTCCTGCGAGGGCGGTGGTGCGTCGGCGCGTACGCCCGCCCGGCCGCCGGGTAGGGGTTTGCCGCGGAGCGATTCCAGACCGGCAAGCAGCCACGATTCGTATTCGCGACACGCGAATACACAGGCAACTGAGAAGACGTTCCCGGCGCCGGCGTGCTGCGCCCGGACGGCAAGTTGTCGCGCGGCTTGCGCAGCGCAAAACGGCACCTTTTGGTTGCTGTGATCATCTCGGAAGTTCCGGATTCGAATGTTCTTGATCATGTCGGCGACCTCGCGTCGCTGCCCGTATTCTAACACGAACGCGCCGCACGGAGAAACGCCAGCGCCTGCCGCCCTGCTTCACACCGGGCGCATTCCCGGGCAGCGAGAGTTGCGCCGGGTGCGCCTATTCTTCTGGGCGAATGGCGTGCTGGGCTCGCATAGCGGCGCTGCCGGCCACGTTCAGCCGCAGGCCGCCCCATAGGGGCGCGCTGATCAGGAGCGTCGGATGTACGTGCGGAATCACCCTGTCAGCCCCAGCGCACCCCTTCGGGGTTGCGGCTAAACGTGGAACTTTGACGTGCCCGAGAATCTGGGCACGCCCGTTGCGCCGTGTGTTCAGGAATCGGGCGGCCATGGCCGGACACATCCGCACCCGAACTGCGTCAGCTTTTTCGAATTATGGGGTGGGCCCGGGCGAGGTTTAGCCGAAGCAGGTTTCCGAGCACACGCCGTTCGATCTCGGCGCTGCGGGTTGCGAGCGGGTGTCCGGGCGGGAGCGGTCGACCGGCGCCGGTTTCGGTCCAGACTTCGGACCAGGCTTCGGACCAGTCGCCGCTCGGATCGGTGGCGGCGTAGGCAGCCAGCACGGCGCGATGAGTTGAGCCGGGGCAGGCCGTTCGGCATGGGCGGATCTTCGGCGGTTGTGCGTATGCTGTCGAGCCGCACGGGCGTGTTGGAGTGCAACGGTGAGCGCGTGACCCACGCAGACCGCAGCGCACCGCTGCGCGGGTGCGGCTAAACGTGGCGGGCGCGGCGCGCTGAGAGACCCTCACCCCGACCCTCCCCCTTGAAGGGAGAGGGAGTTCGTCATCCGCACCCCGGGCCCTTTCACTTGTAGGGAGAGAGGTGTCAGCTATGTGCGGGCGGCGAGGAACTCGTTGAGCTTGCGAAGGGCGCCTTTTTCGAGCTGGCGCACGCGCTCGCGCGTCAGGGGCGGGTTGATCTTCTGGCCGATTTCTTTGAGGGAGAGCGGCTCCTCGTCGTCCAGGCCGAAACGCAGGCGGAGGATGGTGGCCTCGCGCTCGTCGATGATGCCGAGGAACTTCTGAATCAGCTCGGCCTCGCTTTCGGAGAACATGGCGTCGGAAGGCGCTGGCGTGCGTTCGTCGGCCAATAGCTCAGTCAGGCCCACGCCGCCCTCGGAGTCGGAACTCTGCGTGGGCGCGGTGAAAGCCTTCACGGCGCGGCGGATGATGCGCACCTTGCGCTCGGGCAATTCCATATAGGCGGCCAACTCGGGGATCGACGGCTGTCGGCCCTCGTGCTCGACGAAGCGGTCGCGCGCGTGGCGGAAGCGGGCGATCATCTCCACCATGTACGCCGGAATGTGTACCGGCTGCACGCTGTTGATCAGGGCGCGTTTAATCGCCTGTTTGATCCACCACGAAGCGTAGGTGCTGAAGCGCGTGCCCTGATTGGGATCGAAACCCTCAACGGCGCGCAGCAGGCCGAGGTTGCCTTCTTCGATCAGGTCGGGCAGCGGCAGGCCGCGCTTCGAGTACTTCTTGGCGATGTTGACCACCAGGCGCAGGTTGGAGCTGACCATCTTCTCGCGGGCATAGACGGCGGCCTCGTCAGCCGATTCGCGCTCGGCGAGCGTGCAGCGGCCCTCCTCAAACTCGCGCGCCCGCTCCTGCGCGCGGCGGATGACGCCGGCCAGGTGCTGCTCGTCTTCCGCAGTCAGCAGTGGCGCGCGGTTGATCTGCTTGAAATAGACTTGGAGTCCGGAATCGCTGGCGATGGTGTTAACCCCTTTTTCGGCTGTAGCGTCGCCCCTTGTGGGCGGCGCGGCGCGCTGGCGCCGGGGACAAGCCCCGACGCTACTGTCCCTGCGAAAACATCGAATCGTCGATCATGCCGCTGGTCTCTTCACCCGGACCGTGCAGGCCGCCGCGGCGCGCCCGGGTCTTCTTCTCGGCGGCGGCTTCCTTGGATTCCTGCTCGGCCGACCACTCGGCCCGTTTCTTGGATAGCCCGATCTTCCGGTCGTTCACATCGACCCGCAGAATCTTCACCTGAATGCGATCGCCGATTTTGACCTCGGTATGCGGGTCTTCCACCTTATGATCGGCCAATTCGCTGATGTGCAAGAGACCTTCGAGATCGGGCTCCAATTCGACGAACACGCCGAAATTGGTGATCTTCGTCACGGCGCCTTCGACGATTTGGCCGGGGACGTAGTTTTCCGGGACGGCCCGCTTCCACGGGTCTTCGTGAAGCTGCTTGAGGCCCAGGGCGATGCGCTGCTTGTCTTCCTCGACTTTCAGGACCACGCACTCGATCTCATCACTCTTCTTGAGCATTTCGGACGGGTGCGAGACCTTCTTGGTCCAGCTCATGTCGGACACGTGCAACAAACCATCGATGCCTTCTTCGATTTCGACGAACGCCCCATAATTGGTGAGGTTGCGGACCTTGCCGCGGATGCGCGTGTTGGGCGGGTACTTGGCCGAGACCTGCGTCCAGGGATTGACCTCGGTCTGCTTGATGCCCAGCGAAATCTCCTGCTTGTCCTTGTTGACCTCCAGCACGACCACGTCGATCTGGTCGCCGAGATTCAGAATCTCGGACGGGTGATTGATGCGGCGCGTCCAGCTCATCTCGGAGATGTGTACCAGCCCCTCCACACCCGGTTCGAGCTTCACAAAGGCGCCGTAGTTCATGATGTTGACCACTTCGCCCTTCACCACCGAGTTCACCGCATAGCGGGCCTCGATGTTCTCCCACGGCGATTCCTTGAGCTGCTTGAGGCCCAGCGCGATCTTTTCCTTGTCGCGATCGACGTTGAGGACCTTGACCTCGACCTCCTGATCGATCTTGAGGATTTCGGACGGATGCCCGACGCGGTCCCAGCTCATATCGGTGATGTGCAGCAGGCCGTCGATGCCGCCCAGGTCGACGAACGCGCCGAAGTCGGCGATGTTCTTGACGGTTCCCCTGCGCACCTGGCCCACGGCGATCTCCGACATCAGCCGTTCCTTGGCGGCGGCGCGGTCGTCCTCGATCAGCTTGCGGCGCGAGATCACGATGTTGCGCCGCTCGGTATCGATCTTGAGGATCTTGGCCTCCACGTCGCGGCCGATGTATTCGCTGACCTCGCCGGGCCGGCGGATGTCCACCTGCGACGCGGGCAGGAATACCGGCACGCCAATATCTACGAGCAGACCGCCCTTGATCTTGCGCATGACGCGGCCCTTGACTTTGTCGCCTTCTTTGTGGGTATCGACGATGCGCTGCCAGTTGAGGATGCGGTCGGCCTTGCGCTTGGACAGGACGATGACGCCGCTGTCCGACTCGACCGTCTCGAGCAGCACGTCAACGTCGTCGCCGATCTCGATCTCGCCGGGATCGTCCCATTCGTTGACCGCGATGACGCCTTCGCTCTTGAGGCCGACGTCGATCACCACGTCATCGCCATGCCGGCCGACGATCTTGCCTTTGAGAATGCCGCCGGGCTTGATCTCATCGACGCCGCCGCCGCGCAGCAGCTCTTCCAAGGGCGCCGTGTCGCGCGCCAGGCCAAGGTGCTCCAACTCGCGATCGATCTCGGCGTCATCGATTTCCAACGTGTTCAACAGATTGTAATCAACCATAGTGCCTGCTTACCTGACTGACGAGCCGTCGTGGCGCGGGCTCCAAGCCCGTGTGGCCCACGGGCGGACAGCCCATGCCCTTCATCACGGTGGGAACGACCGGCGGGAACGAACGTACGTCAAAAAGGGACAACGAACCCACGCCCCCGGTACGGACCGGTCCATACCACGATCAACAGGGCGTAAGGTTCGCCCATAATATACCGCGGCGCCGCGCGGAAGCAAACGCTACTTGGCGGTGCCCTTCTTGGCCTTCGCATCGCCCGCTTCCTCGGCCCCGGACGGATTGGCCTTGGCGCGCTCGGTGGCCTTGGCGATTTCCGAAGCCGGCAGGATCAAACCGGGGCCGCGCCCGGTCAACGCTCCGAACATGGCCATCGGACCTTCGTCAGAATCTTCCTCGTCGGGCGTCTGCGTGATCGTGACGCCCAGGAAATCGCCGTTCGGCATGAAGACCGGCACACCGGAACCGGAGTCTCCGCCGACGTACAGCTCGCGCGGCTTGCTCGTCAACCCGCCGATGCGTCCCTCGTCGATCGTGACCACCCGGTCGAAGAACTTTCCCATGCGGGTCAGATAAAGGACCCGCTGGCCCACTTTCGGCTTGGAGGTCTTGGGCGTGATGTCCACATGCTTGTATGTCTTCGGGTCCTTGATCTGAATCCAGGCGAGGTCCAGATCAGTGTCGCGGGCCAGCAGCTTGGCTTCGACGCCCTCCGAGTCGTCCCCGACCAATACCTTGATGTCGGTCGGGGTCGCGCTCGCGTCCCCGCCCATGCGGCTGGCGATCCTGCGGAACATCGGCGGGATGCCACCGAGTTGGGTGTTTGAGCACAGCACCAGACCTTTGGGTTCGATCATGATGCCGGTGATCTCGGTGTTGCTCTCCTGGTCGCCGCCCATCATGCCGCCCATCTTGAGCTTGAGGACAAACTTGACGGTGACCAAGGCGTCGGCTTTGGCCGTCGCGAGTTGCTCGTAATCGCTGGCCACGTCGCCGCCTTCGGCCGCGACGCCGATCCGGGAGCGCGCCACCACCGACAAGATCGCCAACAGGAGAATCTGTACCGTCGCCCCTCGTGGGCGGCGCCGCCCACAAGGGACGACGCTACAGTCGTTTTGCGTACACATGAAACTACTCCTTTGATCCTTCCTTCACCTTGCTCTCATCCACCACCGGTTTCCACTCAGGCTCGATGTATTGGAAGTGCGTGCGTGCCCCGCGTAGGACCACGACCACGACGCGCTCGGGCTGGCTTTCGGTCAGACGTTTCATTACCTCGCGATACGAGTCGAGGTCGGTGATGGCTTCGCCCTGCACCTTCTGGATCAGGTCGCCGACGCGCAGCCCGCCGAGTCCGGCCCAGCCCGCCGGCTCGAGCTGATCGACCAGCACGCCTTGCACGTCATCATCCCAGCGATTGTCGTCGCGATCGAAGAAGGTGATCTCGCGCACCGTCAACTCGAAATCGCGATTGCGGTCGCGGCGGGCTTCTTCGGGACGCAGGCGGCTGCGCTCCAGGCTGACGGAAATCTCCTGTTTCTGGCCGTCGCGGAGAATGCTCAAGGTGACCGGTGAGTCGATGTCCAGCTTCTGCACCTTGCGGGTCAACAATCCCGCGTCCTGCATGCCCTTCGGCGCGGTCTTGTCACCGTTGACGGCGAAAACGATATCGCCCACGCGCAGCCCGCTCTCGGAGGCGCGCGTGCCGGGGTAGACGCGCGTGATGCGAAAGCCCAGCGTGTCGGGCGCGCCGAGCTTTTCGGCGAGGTCCTTGAGCACCGGCTGCGTCGCAATACCGATCCAGGCCTTCGACACCTCGCGCGGTGGATCTTCGTCCTCGTCGGGCTTGGGCTTGAGCAGCGTGACCTGGTCCTTGCCAGAGCGCTCGAAGCCGATCAGCAGATACTTCGGGAGCGGCTTGCGCTCCATGATCTCGTCGTAGCACTTGATGAACGCGGCCAAATCCTTGATGGGTTGTCCGTCAATGGACTTGATGACGTCGCCATCGGCCAGCGGCGGCTCGGCCAACTGGGCGCCGCCGCCCGGTCGCACGCCGCTCACCAGCGCACCTGCGGTGCTGGTGAGGCGGTGCTCGCGCATGATTCGATCGGTGATCTGCAGCGCGGTGAGGCCCCAGCCGCGGAACGCGCTCTCTTCGCCGCGGTCCTTCTGAAGCTTCTCGGTGGTGATCTGCGTGTCGATAAGCTGCCCGTTGCGATCGAGCGTCAGCGGCACCGACGCGCCGATGGGGAAGTCGGCGATTCGCTTGAGGAGCGGCGGCACTTCTTCCGGAAATCGTACGGTCAGCGCGTCCCCGCCCAGCTTGAGAATGACATCGCCCGCCTGCATGCCGGCTTTGGCGGCCGGGCCGTCGCTGTCGACCGAATTGACCAGCACGCCGTTCTTAAGGCCGGTTTTCTCGATCGGCTTGAGCGAAATGCCAATCGAGCTGCGCGGCACTTCCTTGTGATCGATGAGCGCGGCCACGACCGTTTGAGCCAAGTTGCTGGGAATGGCAAACCCCATGGCCGAACCGCCCAGTTCGTTGATGCCGATGATCTCGCCCTTGAGATTCACCAGCGGACCGCCGCTGTTGCCGGGGTTAATCAGCGCGTCGTGCTGAATCCAACGCGTGAACAGCCCGGTGCGCTGCCCCTGCTCGAGCTGCATCTCCTCCGGGTCGTCACCGGCCATTCCACCGGCAAACACGCGCTCCGTGTTGGACACGATTCCTAGCGTGACGGAGCGCGACAGAGCAAAGGGCGAACCCATGGCCAGCACGTGATCGCCGATCTCGAGTTCATCAGAACTGCCGAAGTGGGCCACCGCCAACGGCGCGCCCGGGTCCTTCAGTTCGCTGAGATTGAGCTTGAGCACCGCGAGGTCCGTGAGCGGATCCTCGCCCACCAGATCGGCAGTGATCTCCTGCTTGTCGGCCATCGTGCATTTGAATTTCTTGCCGTTGTTGGTGACGTGCTGGTTGGTGACGACGTAGCCCTCTTTGGAGACGATGGTGCCACTGCCGACGGCCCGGCCTTTGTGTTCCTTGCCGCCCCAGTAGTTCATGGTGATGACATGAATGTTCACCAGCGCCGGAAACACCCGGTCGCGGGCCAGCTCGATCATGAGCCGCTGGTCCTCGCGAAGCTGCTCGGCCTTGGCCAGTTCGGCCGGGGTCGGCTCGGGCGGCGCGGCTGCGCTCAGTGCTGCCGCACCGCAGAAGACCAGGATCAGCGACATCCCTGCGCGGGGCGCGCAATGCTCAAACCAGCGCACGATACGAAATCCCGTTGACATGGGTCCCTCGCCAACGAAGTCCGATGATCCGGCGACGCGCTTGTCGCGCAACCGTGTCCGCCGGGGCGAAGTTTCGTCCAAGCTGGCGTGCGAATCAAGCGGCTGGAATTCAGCGCGATTCGGCGGCCGCTGAACCTTCTTCGACGCGGATGTCCACGGTCGGATTGATGACCGAGTTCTTGAACAAGTTCTGGAACTGAACGCTGACGCGGTGCGCGCCCGGCGAGACGTGATCCGGCAGTCGCGCCGAGAGCCGATATCCGTCATTCGCAAATTCGAATGCCAGCGGCTGGTCGTCCCAGCGCACGTTGAGCGAACTGGTCAGGATCATCTGCCGCTCGGAGCCCCAGGACTTCCGCCCGCGCAGGCCGTCGTCCAGGATGAACTCCAGAACATCGCCGTTCGCCGAACTAGCAAGCAAACCGTCGCGCGGCGAGATCAGCTTAAGCCGCGGCAACCCATTGGCGGCATACTTGGCGAGCCCGATGAACAAACCGTAGGCCTCACCGAGATTCGATTCGGGCCGGCGCAAGCGCTGCTCCTCTTCGGGATTCGTGTAAAACGACGTCTCCACCAAAGCGGCCGTCACCTTCGCGTGCCGCAGGACGGCGAACCCCTCCGGGTACATGAGTTGATCGCTCTTAAGCGGTTCGTCCGTGATCTGTTCAAGCGGATAATGGTCGTAGAGGCCGTAGCACAGGTAGCGCGCCAAGTCGAGGTTGCTCGGGTGATAGTCCACGTCCGCGTGGTACCAGACCGTCGTGTGATTGGCGGAGGGCTTGTTATCGATCGCGTTGTGATGGCAGGAGATGAACAGATCGGCCCACCGCTGCGGCGGCAGATTCGCGCCGGCCCGCTCCTCATAGGAGAGGTCGACGTCTGACTCGCGCGAAAGTTGCACTTCCGCGCCGGCGGCCACGAGCAGGTCGCGCAGGTACTGGGCGACACGCAGGTTGATCTCGGCTTCGCGCACGCCAGTCGGTCCGCGCTTGAAAGCGCGTTTATCGGCGTCGCCGCCATGACCCGGATCGAGCCGAATCCGCACTCCCTTGAGAAACTTGGCATATGGCGGGACCGGAAACTCGGGCGTGCCGATGCGCTGCAGCGCGAAGTCCGGCGCAGCCGCCAGCAGCGTATTCGTGCTAACCATCGGGTCGTCGTTCGGGGCCGCTTGCGGAACGGGCGGAGTCGGATTGGGACGCTTGGGTATCCGGCAGGCGCCGAGCGCCACCATCGTCACGGCCAATAGCAGAGCTGTGGCACGGAAATTCGGCATGGCTTCTTCTCCGGTCGGGCCCGCGTTCAGAACCGCGACCCGCGGCGGCGGGGAGCGCTCGATGAGGCATCATGCCTGCCAACCGCCGCCAACGCAAATCCGCCGCAGGCGGCCGGGCGTGCACGCTCCGTCGCGCGTTTGACGGGTTGGGGTGATTCTCGAGCGCTCGCTCACGCTCGCGGTTCTGAACGGCGTTGCGGTCTGCGCTGCTTTCTGCGACACTGCGACCCGCGCATGAACACCACCCATCTGGTCGTCGACGGCTTGATCATCCTGGTGTACTTCGTCGGGATCACGTCCATCGGCCTGTACATGGGTCGCCGCGAGCAGACGCTGGAAGACTACGCACTGGGCGGACGGAGGATCCCGTGGTGGGCGGTCATGGCCTCCATCATCGCGGCCGAGACCAGCGCTGCGACTTTCCTGGGCGCACCCGGCGAAGGCTATGACAAACGCACCCTCGGATACGTGCAGCTCATCATCGGCCTGATCATTGGTCGCGTGCTGGTAGGCTACTTCTTTCTCAAGCCGTATTACATCTACAAGGTGTACACGGTCTACGACTTCCTGGGCGTGCGATTCGGGACGATCAGCAAGAATTACGTGTCGGCGCTCTTTCTCATCATGCGGACGCTGGCGTCTGGAACGCGCTTGTTCGTTCCGTCTCTGGCCATGGTCCTGGCCTGGCGGATGCTCATGGCTGGAGAGCCAGTGCGGTTCAGTCAGCAGGCCGTTACCTCGACCGGCCCCTACCTGGTCGCCATCGTGGGGCTTACGATCGTTACCTGTATCTACACCGCCATGGGCGGCATCAAGGCCGTCATCTGGACGGACGTCATCCAGGCCACTCTGATGTTTGGCGGCGCGCTACTGTCGATCGCGATGTTGCTGCACCACATCGGCGGGAGCTGGAATCTGATGGACGGCCTGCGTGTTCTCGGCGAGCACGTCCCGCAAATGAAACGCGTGGAAGGCTACTTCGTCACCGGCCTGGAATCGGCCCGCCGCGAGCAGTGGATGCAGATGCATCAACTTTCGTCGATGGGCTTGTGGGATTACGTGAAGCTGGTATTGGCCAGCGAGTACACGCTGTTTTCGGCCGTGATTGGGGCGACCTTGGCGAACATGGCCGCGTTCGGCACCGATC
Source organism: Phycisphaerae bacterium (assembly GCA_036505095.1). GTDB lineage: Bacteria > Planctomycetota > Phycisphaerae > UBA1845 > UBA1845 > DASXUA01. Next base: position 38,821 of record DASXUA010000637.1, on the reverse strand, counting down.
AGGACATGGTCCAGCGCATGCTGACCGCCGAGACATATAAGAAGAGTCGGCGCAGCCTTATCACCGCAGCCGTCATGGATCTGCCGATCGCGGCCGCATTCACGTTCATCGGGATTCTGCTGTTTGTCTATTATCGCCAGGACCCGACCTTTAAGCCGGAAGCCAACGCCGACGTGTTCGGCTCCTATATTCTCAACGTCATGCCGGTGGGTGTGCGCGGGTTGGTGCTGGCAGGGGTGTTCGCCACGGCCATGGGTTCGCTCAGCGCAGCCCTCAACGCACTGGCGACCAGCGCGACGAATGACTGGTACATACCGTACGCGGCCAAGAACCGCAGTACAGCGCATCATGTCGCGGCGGCGCGCGCCTTCACGGCCGTCTTCGCGGTTCTGATGATCGGAATCGCCGGCGCATTCGCTTACGCCAAGGTGACCGATCCGAACGTCCGCATTATTCCGGTGGTGCTTGGGATCGCCGGGTTCATTCTTGGACCGATGTTGGGGGTCTTCCTCATCGGCATGTTCACCCGCACGCGCGGTTCGGACTTCGGAAATGTCATCGCGATCACGGCCGGGCTACTGTGCACCATCCTGCTGGGCGGGCTGCTCATTGACGGTATTAACCTGGTTCGACCGCTCTTTGGATGGCCAGGGACTATCGCCCAGCCAGCTTGGCTGCCTAAGGTCGCGTTCACCTGGTTTGCGCTGATCGGGGCGTTGGTGACGTTCGCGATCGGCCTCGTTTTCCGCACACCGCCGCACGTCGTCGAAACGGCTGTTCGTAAGGCCCACCAATTGACGGCCGGCACGGCCAAAACATTGCAGGAGGCGTGGTAGCAATATGCAGAAGTTTCAACGTGGTGAAATTCCAGGTCCGCCGTCCGCGCGCTTTGCCTGCTGCCTCGCCGCTGCCGCGCTGGCGGCGCTGGCCGCCGGTTGCCAGACTACGTCGCGGTTTCCAACTGCGACACGCGCCATCTGGGTCACGCGAGGTGACTACAAGACACCGGACGACGTGCTGCGCATCATGCAGGATTGCCAATCGGCTGGCTTCAGCACGGTGATGTTTCAGGTGCGCGGTAACGGCACTGCATTCTATCGCTCGCGACTCGAGCCATGGGCCGACGAATTAGGAGGCAAGTATCCGGGATTCGATCCCCTGCGCATCGCTTGTGATGAGGCCCACACGCGCGGCATGCAGCTTCATGCCTGGGTGAATGTGATGCCGGCCTGGCGCGGCACCACGCCGCCGGCGAATCCTGACCAACTCTATAACAAACATCCGGAATGGTTTTGGTACGATCAGCACGGCGAGCGTCAGGCCCTGTCCAGCTTCTATGTGAGCCTTAACCCGTGTCTGCCTGAAGTCCGCGAGTATCTGGTACGTGTGTTTCGCGAGGTTGTCGCGGGCTATAAGGTCGACGGCCTGCACCTGGATTACATTCGTTTCCCGAACGAGCCGCCGGCCACGCCCAAGGATTCCGGTCTGGATTATCCGCGCGACGCCCGCACACTCGAACTGTATCGGCGCGAGACCGGCAAATCGCCGGATGACAATATTGACGACTGGAAGCGCTGGCGCGCCGCGCAGGTTACCAGGCTGGTTCGCAGCATCCACGACATGGTTCAACGGACGCGCCCGCGCGCGCTGCTGACGGCGGCGGTCGGCTCGAAGCCGGAGGGGCCGCTGGAGGCGCACTATCGCGACAGCGATACCTGGGTGCGCCAGCGGCTCGTGGATGCGGTGTTTCCGATGAACTACACCGACAAAGTCGAGCTATTCGCCGAGCGTGCCAAGGCCTGGACCGAGCCGCAGTATGGTGTGCCCGTCGTCACCGGAATCATGCTCGACAATCGGGAACCCTCGCTCATCGACGAGCAGATCGGGATTGCGATCGAGCACAGTCCGCACCTGTGCCTCTTCGCCTATGCAGCGCTATTCGACCGCGGCGAGAATCAGCCCGAGACGCAGCCATCGGACAGCCGCATCCGCCGCGCCGAGCGCCGCGCGCGAGTGATCGAAGCACTTCAGCAGCCACGGCGGTCCGAATAGCGGGCCGCCGGGTTCATCCCGGCGGCATAGCAGTGCAATTCGCACGGGTTATCTGACATACGGCGGGGATGAACCCCGCCGCTGGCTACTGCGTCGGAAGGGGCGGCGGATCATCATCGCGGCCGGTGCCGGAGAAGAAGCGGTTGTGCGCCGGGTTGTCACCCGGACCGCTGTCGAACCAGGTCCCGTGCGAATCGGCCCGATAGCCCAGCGCCTGCGGGCTCATAATCTCGGCGTGGCTATCACAGAAGACCGTCGATACTTTGTTGTAATGCCGGCCGTCCACAACGGTGCGCGGGCTCCCCGCGTCGCCGGTGCCCTTGTCGGATTCGGGCGTCAGGCGCGGCGGGTCCAGCGTGTACGAATGATTGCCGAGCGCATCATAATCGGTGCCATTGTTCTGATAGGCCTTTCGCAAGGTCTGATCGAAGCCGGCGGCTGTGCCCATGCTGTCGGCCGCCAGCACCGTTCCGGAAAACGCGCTGATGCGCGAACGATTCACCGGGAAGTTGACATACCGGCCGAACTTCTTGCGCGCGTTGCCCAGGAATTGATAGTTGTATCCGGCCGCGGCGTTGCGTTCGTCGGTCCAGTCCGGTGCTTCGGGACAGAGATACAGCGCATGGGCGAAATTGAGCCGGTCGGCCGGCTCACTGCCGCTGCCCGCTTGGGCGAGCGACAAGTCGCCGCTGTCAAACGGGAACGACCTGTACTGCCGCCCCATCGTGGCGATCCACGAGGGGCGATACTTCATGCCGTTGCCGATGTCATACCAGTTCACCGGATTGGACGTACCGCCCGGCTCCGAAGCCGGCTTGTGCGGCGGCGAGATGTCGCCGTTCTGGTCGGAATACATGTGCCAAGCCTGAGAAATCGAACGCAGGCGCGTCTGGCAAATCGTGGCCCGCGTCTGCTTGCGGACCCGCTGCAGTGCCGGCAGCAGGATGGCGATCAGCAGGCCGATGATGCCGATGACCACCAGCAGCTCGATCAACGTGAAGGCACTCGCGGTCGTTCGCGCACGTGGCAGCATGGTCGCTGGACCTCGCCTGCCGACGAGCGTAGCGTAGCGCGTCCAGCGATACAAGGAGCGATGCATGAGCGATGCCGAGACGACCGTGGCCATGCTGAAATCCGCAATGGCCCAGTTCATCCGCGAGCGGGACTGGGAGCAGTTTCACGATCCCAAGAACCTGTCGACGTCGATCGCCATCGAGGCGGCCGAGCTGATGGAGCACTTCCAGTGGCTGCGCAGCGATGAGCTGGATCAGGTGCGGCGCGATCCCACCCAGATGGAGCTGATCGGCGAGGAGTTGGCCGAGATCACCGCGTTCGTGCTGTCGTTTGCCAACGCGATGCAGATCGATCTTTCGGATGCGTTGCTGCGCAAGATGCAGAAGAACGCGCTGAAATATCCGGCCGAGCGTTACCGCGGCCGGTTTCGGTGAGAGGGTTCAGGGTTCGGGGTTCAGGGTTCAGAATGGGCACGGGCCAGCACGGCCTCGATGAGGGATTTCCACGTGGCGGCGACCGTGTCGAACTCGTACTGGAGAATGTCGGCCAGCAGCACGTGATCGTGCGTCTCTACGACATCCTTGATATGCGTCAGCAGTTCGCGCGGCGCGAGGATCGCCTGAGTGGCGCTCAACTCCCCGACCGGGAATCCGTCGGGATCGATCTTCAACATGGCCATCGAGCTGCCAAGGGCCTCGTTGATCTGTTGCCAATTACGAAAGGCCTCGGCCAGCAGCCCCATGCCTTTGGCTGTTTGCCCGGTTGACAAATGCGTGACGACCTCGGCCAGATCCTTGCGACTGTCCTCGAGGACCATCAGCGACTGTTCGAGGGCTTCGATGACCAGCGGCAGCGGAGCACCGGTCGTGATGTCCAGCCGCTGCACGTGAGCGGAGGGCCGCCGCAAGGCGTCTTCCAATTCGTTGCCGACGACGTCGAGGCCGTCGCAGCGCAGGCCGATCAGCACGCGATCGCCGGCCGAAACCCCTTTCCGCACCTGCTCCACTGCGTCGCCTATCGTGCCGGCCGATTCCGCCGCCAGCGCGTACGCCTGATCATCCACGTATACATTCACCGGCCTCTCCCGGCGGCGCCTTCAATTCTCAGCACCGCACGTAAGGATTATCGGCCAAGATCGTGATCGGAGGGCAGCCGTTTCGGTTAGTTCTGGCGAAGTCCTCGGTCCGCGCGGCGAGCTAACCCGCCACGAACTGCACAAAGCCCAGCAGAAGCACGCCAAGCAGAACTCCCGGCAGCAGCAAGTAGTCGAGCGCCTTGAACACGATCAATGCCAGCATCAGCATCATCCCGATGCCACTCAGCCGATTGAGCAGCGGAATCAGCGACCTTGGCGCCAGAGCGCGGATCACTCCAAAACCGTCCAGCGGCGGAAACGGCAGCAGATTGAACGACGTCAGGAACACGTTGATCCAGACCGCGGCCTTGCAGGCCGACATCGCGATCGCCCAAACCAGGGCGTGCGGCGCCGCCTCGATTTCCACCATCTGAAACGGGAACAACAGATTCTCGACCGACACATCCGGGTGAATCCAGTGCAGCACGACCAGCAGCACGAGCAGCAGGTTGGTGGCCGCCAGCGCGATGAGCATGTTCAGCGATACGCCGGCGAGCGTGACGCTCAGCAGCCCGCGTCGTGCATGCCGGAAACACTCGGGACGGATCGGGACCGGTTTGGCCCAGCCGATCACCGAATCGCTGTGCGCCAGCGTCAGCACGCCGGGCACGATCAGACTGCCGAGCAGCGAGAAGTGTCGGATCGGATTGAGACTGAAGCGCCCACGATCGCGTGCTGTTGGATCGCCGGCCCAGAACGCCGCCACACCATGGCCGATTTCATGCAACACGATCGAGATTCCCAGCACTACGAAATACAGCACCGTCTGGTGCCAAGGCACGGGTTTATCGAGATGCGGCGCGGTGCGCGGGCCAGACGACTCGGCCGCTAGCGGGGTGCTGGAGCCGCTTTTATCCGCGTCATCCGAGTCAACCTCGGGGGCATCTTCATCCGGCTGAGACTCCGGGTTACTGAGGCCGCGATCCTTCAGCCTGTTGACCACGGCACGACCGCAACTCGGAACGCTCACGGCCGCGAACGCCAGCGAAATGAGCGCGAGCACCATTCCAGCACGTCCCACGCGGCGGTCGTGCAGAAGCGGCTGCCGTTTCGTGAGGAGCAGGATCGAAAGGACCAGCAGCGCAACTCCGCCCAATACTCCTACGACGGGAATCATCGCAAACACCGCCACGATCCAGGCGATTCCGGCCAGCGGTGACGCCGCCGGGGCAACCGGCCCGAACTCGGAAGCAGGCGCCGCTATGCCGGCGTCATTTGAAGCCAGTGGGAGCAATAGCAGATCTTCGCGCAGCGGTTCTTCACTTTCCCGATTCCAGCACGCGCGCAGCGCGAGCGCGCGGGCTTCGGCCCGCAGTGCCTCCGCTTGGTCGACACGTCCAAGCGCGTCGAGGCTTCTGGCCATCGCCGCAGCCAATTCCGAGCGCTCCAGGGGTGCCAGGACCTCCGCCCAACTGGCCTGCGCGGCAGCCAGCGCGCGCTCCTGGTCGCCGACAATCTGCCAGGCGCGCACCGGGAAGTCAGCCCAGGTGGCGCGTATTCGTCGATTCCGCGGATGTGCCGCGATCAGGTCCGCGGCTTGCTGCGCGCAGCGCGCCATGGCCGCGCTGTCGCCGGAATGCGCGGCACTCATCATCCAGTAACCGCGGCATGCTAGCGCGAGTCCCGGTTGTAGATTCGCCAGAAGTACGGGGGCGCGGATGTACTCTTCGAATAAATCCCAGCGCTGCGCCTTCGCCGCGGCGTCCGCACCGGCCAGCATTAGGCTGAGCCGTACGAACCTATCTCCAGCCGCCCGGAGTTGCTGCAAGCCCAAGGCATCGCCCCGCTGCAGACCGCCCTCGCCGAGCGCCCCGCCCGCGGCGGCCTCCTCGTTCAGCGCTTCGCCGGTGATTTGTAATGCTTGCTCAAACTGCCCCAAAGTTATGAGCGACCAGACTGCGGCCTCGCGCACCCTGGCACTGAGCAGCGCATCGGTGCCGCTGACCCGCTCGCGCAGGAGGCGCTCGACCTCCTCCAGCCGCCCCGCGTGCTGATTGCAAGTCAGCGCCGTTGCCAGAAACGAAATGGATTCCACCGGCCGCCGCGCCAGCAATGGTTCCAGGACGCGCAGGTGTTCGTCCATTTCCGCGACATCGCCCCGCGACGCGCGCGCCAACGCCGCCGTGCAATGTGCAATCGCCTTGGTCCGATCGCGCCTCGCTTTCCGCAGCGCTCGCTCGGTCCAGGCCAGAGCCTCGTCGAATTCACCCAGTTGCAGATAGCGCAGGGCGACGAGTGCTTGCTGATCGCCCGGGGCAATCCATCGCTCCAGGACCGCGATCGGACTATAGGAGCGCGTAATCGCGAGCTCCGCGTCCAGCGAGCGGGCATAGTCTCCTGCAGCCGCCGCCACGTGCATCTCACGCGCCAGCCGCCGATATTGGGGCCAGCAGAGGGCCACAAAGACGAAGAAGGCCAACAGTGCAGCGAAGGGCCAATCGACCGCAGCCAGATTTTCCGGCAGCATGGAGTTTCTCTTTGATGAGCGCCCCGGCCGCGCACCCAGGCGGCCGCGAAGTTACTCGTAGGCCCATGCTACCGCGAACGTTCACAGTGCCCAAAAGGCGAGCGCGACGGCTGCGTCGCGTTCGAACGCTAATTGAATTCGGCGCTCAAAAATCGGTAGCAATCCGACTCTGGCGACTATAGGCTTGGATCCATGAACAACCAACCTTCCGAACTCGAAATGCAGCGGGCCGTCCTGTCCCGCGACGCCTCTTACGACGGTGTTTTCTTCGTGGCGGTACGCACTACCGGTGTCTTTTGCCGGCCTTCGTGTGGCTCGCGCAAGCCGCTGCCGCGCAACATCGAATACTATCGATCCGTGCGCGAAGCGCTGGCCGCCGGGTATCGGCCGTGCAAGCGCTGCCGGCCCTTGGATACCAACGGCAAACCACCGGAATGGGTGCGGCAACTGCTGGCCAGAATCGAGCGGGTGCCCGCCACCCCGCTGCGCGACGCCGATCTGCGCAGCATGGCGATCGATCCGGCGCGCGCACGACGCTTCTTTCAGAAACGCTACGGCGTCACGTTTCAGGGATACCAACGCCTGCTGCGACTCGGATCATCACTGATGCAGATCAGGCGCGGAGCCGACTTGATAAGTGTCGGCTGGGACCACGGGTACGAATCGAGCAGTGGATTCCGCGCAGCTTTCGGCCGGATCTTTGGATCCACGCCGGGCCGCAGCCGCACGACCGACTGCATCCTGACGGAGTTAATCGAGACGCCGCTGGGCCCACTTATTGCGGCGGCTAATCCGGTCGGGATTTGCCTGCTGGAGTTCACGGAGCGCCGCGCGCTGCGGGCTCAGTTGAGTGTCTTGCGTAAGCGAATGGGCTGCGCCATTGTGCCTGGACACAACGAACAGCTCGCGCATTTGAAAGACGAACTGGAGCGTTATTTTGCGGGAACGCTCACCGAGTTTGGCGTGCCGCTGGTCGCTCCGGGCACGGCGTTTCAGCGCTCAGTCTGGGAGCGGCTGCGGCGCATTCGTTACGGACACACGCGGTCGTACGAACAGATGGCGCGCGAGTTGGGTAAACCCGGCGCGCAGCGCGCGGTCGGGCGCGCCAACGGGGACAATCGTGTGGCGATCCTGATTCCGTGTCACCGCGTCGTCCGGAACAACGGCGAATTGGGCGGTTACGGCGGCGGCCTGTGGCGGAAACAGTTTCTGCTGGAACATGAGCGCCGCGTGTTGGCTATGCAAACGACGTTTGACGCGGCCGCGTCAAACGGGCGCGAAACGGCGCGGCGAGCGCAGCCTCACGGCTTGGCTGATTTGGCGCGCCCGCTCACATCTGAATGGCGCGCCGGAGTACTGCCGGCCGGAGGAACCGAGGCGCGCCCCGCATCCAGGAACCGATCGATGACGGAATCCGGACCGGTCACCTCCGCGGCGCGCGAGAAGGACTTCAAAGCCGCGGCGCGATGCTCGGAATAGAACTGGTAGTACCCAAGCAGCAGCCATAGGTCCGCATCGTTCTCGGCTTGCTGCGCAGCCTGCTCGAGCTCGTGCAGATGCTCCGGCAAATCCTGCTCGCGGCCGTATTCGCGGCGGATGTCGGCCGCAAGGAAAACGATCTTGGGCTGAAGTTGCACGGCGCGGCGTAGCATCTGCACCGCTTCGGCATAGCGACCCTGAGCTGTTAGCGCGTGAGTGGCGTGCAAGCGACTGACTGGATCGCCTTGATGCAGTTCGGTTGCCAGCAGGAACTGCCGCGCGGCCTCGCCGTAATCGCCGTCGCGGAATGCGCCCAGGCCGTCGTGCAGCGCATCCTGATACGATGCGCGGCCCATTTCGTACGCGCGCTCGAACTGCTCCGCCCGGCGCCCGTCGCGATAGCCATCGCGATACCCTTGTTCGTAGGCATCGGCCGTAACCGATCCCCCGTAGCGGTAATCCAAGTAGTCGTTCTCGTCGTACGGTTGGTCCCAGCCATAGCGATATGGATAGGTGGCGAAGGGGCGCAGCGTTTGTGACCCACGGTAGATGTTCCGACGTGGGAGCCCGGGATACGGTACGTTGGGCGGCAAGAAATCCGGCCGTTCGAGTTCATCCTGGTCGCGCACCCGCTGACGCTCCGGCCTGGATTCTGCCTTTTCGTCCCGTTGAACCTCTTGCGCGGACAAGCGGCCGGTCGGCCAAAGCAGTCCGAGGCTGACGGCAGTCAGAATTGGGATTGGCAGATTGCCCTGGCGAGCTTGTAACATGCTTAGCACCTCTGCTAGAGTTTCGAGCCGAGCGAACGCGGCGGTCAGCTTCGGCAGCGGAACATTGTACCGTCAGGACTTACCGCGGTTGAGCAGATGGCAGTGCAGCGTGTTCGGCGGGAACATGTTTCAATTACGCTCAACACCACAAATGAGCCAAACAGCGTTCTAAGTAGTTGATAATAATGATGCTACGTTTCTTAGCATCTGACTGGCGCTCAAGATTGAGACAAGGCAAAGGCTGAAATGCTCTTTTCAGCACCTGGCGACCGGCAGTCGGTAAATCGTAAATCGTTATCGGAGCATAGATTAGCATCCGGACAACCCACGATACACGAATACCGCTCTGGCACGCTGGTTGCCAACACGGAGTTACCAAACCCGAAAGTGCTCCCGAACCTCAAGAGCGCACACTGCCGTTGGCGCGGTACGGTGCGGGTCGGGCGCGAATCGCGAGGAAAGTAACCGATGCAAGCAACTCAAGAAGTGAGCGGAACGACTGTTTCCCTTCCCTTGTTTCAGCAACGACTGGCCGAGGAGCGCGAGCGGCTGCTGCACGAGGCGGGGCTGAGCGTGGGTCGGCCGAGCCATTTCAGACGCCCCAAGGAGCGGCCCTTCACCAAGCAGGAGCGCGAGTATACGACGGTCCTGTTTGGCGGATTGACCATGCGGCACGAGCTGCTGCTGCTGTCCGCGCTGGAGGGCCTGGGCTACAAAGTCGCGCTGGTGCCCACGGCGCGCAAAGCCGACTTTCAGGCTGGCAAGGAATTCGGCAATAACGGACAGTGCAACCCCACGTATTTCACCGTCGGTGCGCTGGTCAATTACCTGCGCGACCTGCGTGACAAGCAGGGGATGCAGACGAAGGAGATTCTCGACAAATTCGTGTTCATCACGGCCGGTGCGTGCGGGCCATGCCGCTTCGGAATGTACGAGGCCGAGTATCGGCTCGCGCTGCGTAACAGCGGGTTCGACGGCTTCCGCGTGTTGCTGTTCCAGCAAGGCGGCGGGCTCGATCAGAGCGATTTCGAGGCCGGGTTCGAGTTCAATCTGAACTTCTTCCTGAGCCTGGTCAACGGCATGTTCATGGGCGATCTGCTCAACGAGGTCGCGTATCACATCCGGCCTTACGAGGTCGTGCCGGGCAAGACGAATGAAGTATTCGCTAAGTGCGTCGAGCTATGCCAGAAGTGCCTTAAAGAGAAGAGCTACGACCAGGTTCATGGCGGGCGCTTGGCCACGCTGCTCGCGAAGGTGACGCCGCTCAAGAGCGGCGACGATGCGCAGAAGTTCCTGGACCAGCTCCGGGGCGACTATTACACCTCCGTGTTTGAGGAATGCGCGCGGCTGATCAACGAGATCGAGGTCGACTATACGCGTCCCAAGCCGATCGTGAAGATCACCGGCGAGTTCTGGGCGCAGACCACCGAGGGCGACGGGAACTTCAACATGTTCCCGTTCCTGGAAGGCGAGGGCGCCGAAGTGCTGGTCGAGCCGATCGCGACATGGATCGCCTACATGCTCAATCAGGCCAAGATGAAGACTCGCGATCTGCATGAAGCCGAGGGTGAAATCCCCAGCGAGCAGCGCGGCCTGAAGGCGCGCCTCGATCGTGAGTTGGCATTCCGCAAGAAGATGATGTCGTTCACCCTGGCCGGCAAGATCATCAAACGTGAGTACGACCGGCTGCGGCACGCGCTGGGAGGCACAGCGCATGAACTGGTCAACCAACTCGAACTCGTGCGCATGGGCCATCCGTACTACAACTCGCGCTCGGGCGGCGGCGAGGGGCACCTGGAAGTGGCCAAGAACATCTATTACTCGGCCAAAGGCCTGGCGCACATGGTGCTGTCGCTCAAACCGTTCGGCTGCATGCCCTCCACGCAATCGGACGGGGCGCAGTCGGCGGTCATGGCGAATTATCCGGACATGATCTTCCTGCCGATCGAGACCAGCGGCGAAGGCGACATCAACGCCCACTCGCGTACGCAGATGGCGCTGGGCGAGGCCAAATTCAAATGCAAGGCCGAGTTCAAGGCCGCGATGGCGCGGACGGGCTACTCGCTGCAGCAGATTCGCGACTACATCGCCGGGCACCGCGAACTGCGCCGCCCGCTGCAGCACATCGAGCATCATGAGGGCATCGTCGGTCGCGCTGCGAATTTCATCCTGATGGTCGGCGAGATGATGGATCACGATCGAAAGTGGTCAGCGCCGAAGGTTCATTCCCCGAATGCAGTCGAGGAGGATGCGGCGGAGTTGGTCGGCGCGGCGTGATTGAACAGGAAAGAGCTTTGAAGTTCAGCGAGTTGGTCCGATTGCTGGAGACCAGCGGCTTCGCCAAGGTGAAAGAGAAGGGCTCGATCCGTTACTATGCGAAGGCGAACTGGCACACGTTGATCCGCGTAGACTATCATGGATCGAAGGAGGTTCCCACCGGGACCTGCCACGCGATCTTGAAGGCCGCGGGCATCAAAGAGTGATGGGCCCAGATCATGATCGACCTTCCGTATTCATTGGTGATCGAGGCGACCGAGGAGCCGGATTTCTTCAGCTTTTATTCTCCGGAACTCGAAGGATTTACCGGCGTCGGGCATTCCGTCGAGGACTGCCTTTACAAGGCGAAATGGGGAATGAAAGAGCATGTGGCGCTGCTGAGTGGGCGCAAGTTGCCGGTACCGGCGTTGAACCCGAACCCGACGATCGCAATTCAGAACGCATCGTCTGTGGCAGCGGCGTGAGTTGTTTGCGCGGCGCGGTGGTGGACGATGATACTTCCGCATGTATGTAGCCAACCAAGCGCGGCGCAACGCCAATCGGTTCGCGGCGCGGTTTGAGGCGCGGGGAACAGATACGGATGCTGAACAAATACTTCGACGCGGATCACGGATCGTGTGGATCGGGCGGCGGTGGGTGCTGCGGCTCCGGGGGCAAGGGTGAGCCGAAAGATGCGGCGCTCAAGGCCGTGCAGCTCAACATCTCCGTTGGGGCGAAGGCGACGGCGGATGCGAACCGACCGACCACGGTCGTTGAGCCGTTCGCCGGGACCGAGAAGTACGCCCAAGGGCTGATGATCGGCCTCGACGTAGGCTCGACGACGGTCAAGGCCGTCGTGATCAATCCGCTCACCGACGAAATCCTCTGGAAGGATTATCAGCGGCACGACACCAAGCAGCCCGAGAAGTGCATCGAGTTCCTCACGCGCATTGAGCAGGAATTCCCCGATGTGCCCACCAATTCGTTCCGCCTCTTCATCACCGGCTCCGGCGGATCGGGGCTGATCAAGCACATCGGCGGCAAGTTTGTTCAGGAGGTCAACGCCGTCGCGCTGGCGGTCGAAAAGTTCTACCCCGAGGTGCAGAGCGTCATCGAACTGGGCGGGCAGGACGCCAAGATCATCGTCTTCAAGCCCGACGAGGAGACGGGGAAGAAAAAGAAAATCCCGTCGATGAATGACAAGTGTGCCGGCGGAACGGGCGCGGTCATCGATAAGATCAACGCCAAGCTGAAGATTCCGGCCGATCAGCTTTGCAATATGGGATACAAGGGCCTGAAGCTGCACCCGGTTGCGGGCAAGTGCGGCGTGTTCGCCGAGACCGACATCAACGGCCTGCAGAAAACCGGCGTGGCGCCCGACGAGCTGATGGCCAGCCTGTTCGAGTCGATCATCCAGCAGAACCTCTCGGTGCTGACACGCGGGCACACGCTCAAGCCGACCGTATTGCTGCTCGGCGGGCCGAACTGCTACATCAAAGGCATGCGCGACTGCTGGAAGCACAACATTCCAGCCATGTGGAAAGAGCGCGGCGTCGAAATTCCGGATGCCAGCAAGTCTCCGGAGGATTACGTCATCACTCCGGAGAACGCGCAGTACTTCGCGGCTATCGGTGTGGTCGAATTCGCCAAGGGTGAGATTGACGATGATCCGAATCTGGGCGTGTACCACGGAATGGATCGCCTGAAGTGGTACATCGAGCACGGGCGGGCGGCCGACAAAGCGGCGGCCGGAGCGAAGGGTTTAGTCAAGGACCCCGATGAGCTGAGTCACTTCAAGGACCGCTACAAGAAAGAGCCGTGGGCGCCGGCAAAGTTCGCGCCCGGCACGCTCGTCGAGGCGTTCCTCGGGCTGGACGGCGGCTCGACCTCCAGCAAAGGTGTGCTGGTCGACAAGGACAAAAACGTCATCGCCAAATCGTATCAGCTCTCCAAGGGCAACCCCATCGAAGACACGATGGACATCTGCGGCGCCCTGGAGAAGCAAATCACCGAGCAGGGCTGTACGCTGAAGGTTCTCGGCGTGGGCACAACGGGCTACGCCAAGGACATTCTGAAGGACGTGCTGAAGGCGGACGTGGGGCTGGTCGAGACGGTGGCGCACACCGAGGCCGGGCTGCACTTCTACCCCGGCACGGACGTGATCGTCGATGTCGGCGGGCAGGACATCAAGCTGATCATCCTGCGGAACGGCAGCGTCAAGGATTTCAAGCTCAATACGCAGTGCAGCGCGGGCAACGGCTATTTCCTGCAATCGACGGCCACCGGCTTCGGGTTCGACGTGCACGACTATGCCGACATCGCGTTCAGCGCGCAGGCCATGCCGGAGTTCGGCTACGGCTGCGCGGTCTTCATGCAGTCGGACATCGTCGATTTCCAGCGCCAAGGTTGGCAGCCGAACGAGATCATGGCCGGGCTGGCGGCCGTGCTGCCCAAGAACATCTGGCTGTACGTCTCGCAGATTCCGAACCTGGCCAAGCTCGGCACGAAGTTCGTCCTGCAAGGCGGCACGCAGCATAACCTGGCCGCGGTCAAGTCGCAGGTCGATTTCATCGAATCGCGTTTCGTCGGCACGGGCGTTACTCCGCAAGTGATCGTGCACAAGCACTGCGGCGAGAGCGGCGCGATTGGCTGTGCGATCGAGGCGCAGCGGTTGTGGAACGAGTGCGGCCTGAAGACAACATTCATCGGGTTGGATCGGGTGGGAAAGATCCAATACCGCACCACGCGCGAGGAGTCGACGCGCTGCTATTTCTGCAAGAACAAGTGCCTGCGGACGTTCATCGACGTTAAGACCGGCGACGCGCAGCCGGACAAGGCCGATGGCGTTTTGGTCAGCCTGGGCGTGGTTAGCGCGCCGGCAGGTGGGATGCCCGCCCCCCAAGCTGTCGATCCAGCGGCCGAGGCCAAGGAGTTGATGAAGAAGGCTTCAACCAAGAGCAAGTCCAAGGTGCCGCTGCAGGAAGGCGAGCAACGGCTGATCATCGCCACCTGCGAGAAGGGCACAGTCGAAGACATCAACGACATGCGCGACATCAAGAGCGGTCTCGACGCGGTCAAGAAAGCCAATCCGAACCTGCTGGCGGTGGCGGCCCACGAGGCCTTCAAGGAGGTTCAGGTCGAGGACGTATCTGATCCGCTGCCGCAGCTTTCCCGATGGGCGCGGCTGTTCAAAACCCGCCCTGCCAAGGGCGGGTGTGCTTCGCGCGCTGATACCGGCAGCGCGCACACGTCACCCCCCACTAGCCCGCCACGGCGGATCTGCGACGGGGGGGGTTCTGACGCGCGTCGGGCGCTCATGGAGCGGCGTAAGGAATTGCGGATCGGCTTCCCGCGCGTGCTCAATATGTACGGGCAGTCGCCGTTCTTCCTGGGCTTCTTCCAGAGCCTGGGGCTCCCGCACCGCAATCTGGTGTTCAGCGAGTACACCAGCACGGAGCTGTACAAGCGCGGCGCCAAGCGCGGCAGCATCGACCCGTGCTTCCCGAGCAAACTGGGCATCCCGCATGTGCACGACCTGCTCTACGTGCAGCATGAGAAAAAGCCGCTGACGCACATCTTCTTCCCCATGGTCGATTCGTTCCCGACCTTCCTGCACAACGTGCAGGACAGCCGCGCCTGCCCGACGGTCGTCTCGACGACCGAAGCGACGCACGCTGCCTTTGTCAAAGAGGGCGACCTGTTCAAGCAGAAGGGCATCGTCTTCAAGAAGACCTTCCTGAACATGGACAAAGCCGAACTGTGCGCCAAGCAGATGTACGACGACTGGAAAGACGAGTTAGGCCTCTCGCCCGAAGAATCATATCGGGCCACAAAACAGGGACTCAAGGCGCTGCAGGCGTTCGAGAGCAAGCTGCGGCGGCAGGCGCGCGAGATTCTCGATCAGCTCGAGCGCGAGCAGCGGATGGGCGTGGTCGTGCTCGCCCGGCCTTACCACAACGACCCGGGCGTTAACCACGAGATTTGCGAAGAGCTGCAGAAGCTCGGCTATCCGATCTTCTGGCAGGATACATTGCCCATCGACGACGATATCCTGGAGCGGCTGTTCGGGGCCGAAGTGGCCGCCGGAGAATTCAAGTCGCCGCTCTCGGTCGAGGACGTCTGGAAGAACAGCTACTCCGAGAACACCAGCCGCAAGATGTGGGCCGCCAAGTATACCGCCCGGCATCCGAACCTGGTGGCGCTGGAGTTGAGCAGCTTCAAGTGCGGGCACGATGCACCGATCTACTCGAACATCGAGGAGATCATCGAGCGCAGCGGCACGCCCTATTTCTGCTTCAAAGACATCGACGAGAACAAGCCAACCGGCTCGATCCGCATCCGCATTGAGACCATTGCCTACTTCTTGAAGCGCTACCGCGAGCGGATGGTACGGGAGCACGCCAAGCGGGCGGAGATCGAGGCCAAGCTCACCGAGCTATCCGAGCGCTGGCGGTCCGAGTCTACCATTGAAGATGGCGCCATGCTGGTGACGGTGTAAGGCGGATCGGGTAAACTCCGGCTGGACTGGAGCGGAGCACTGCCTGATGTGAGGCGCGGTCGGGCAAGACCAGGCGAACCCAGAGTCGGAGCAAGCCGCGAGAAAGCTTATTAACGCCTTCCTCTGCGACTCAGCGTCCTGTGTCTGAAAGAAGCATGGCCGAATCGGACAAGATCATGTTCGAGATCTACCGCGAGGCGGACTACGGCCGGAAGGTGCGCGTGGTCTACTTCACGGAGTTGACCGAGCATAATAAAGAATTCGAGATCGCGCGCGCCATGGAGGGGGAGCACCTTTACGACGGCTTCATCACCAATCACCGGGCACGCGATGCGAAAGGTATCATCGACAGTATCGTGCAGCGGCTCAACGCGGGAGACGTGCTGGACGAATCACAAATAGATGAACTGCTGGCACCCTATGTGCCAGCGTAATAGCGTCGGCCCCCGCGGCGACGCACCAGGAAGGAGGCGTTTTTGTGATCCAACCTTCCGCACCGATCGAGACCCGGATCGATCCCAGCGATCCGGCCGGCTCGCATTCCGGAAATCTGGTCCGGCCCATCCATCGTATCCGCCGCCGGGCCGTGACCAGCGACACGGCCAGGACCGAGTTAGAAGCCTATAAGCTGTCGCTCCGCAAATACGCTCCGGTGCAGAAGGGGATCAAGGGGCTTCCGTGGGAATGCCAGTCGCATTGCATCAAGTGCGACAACACCGTTCCGTCCCGCTATGTCTACGACCGCGACGAAGACGCAATCTACCTGGAATTCGCCTGCCCCGTTTGTGGTGCGTATCGCGAGCGGCATGAGGACGTGCTGTTCGTCAAGAACAAGCCGGGCTACACGGAGCATCAACCTAAGCGCACCTACAAGGGCTTCATCATCCGGCCGGTCGTAAAAAACCTGCCCAAGACAGTTGAGACACTCTGTCCGGAGTGCTCGTGCAACATCCTGGGCCGCTACTACGTAAAAGAGAACACGGTTTACATCGAGAAAACGTGTCCGGAGCACGGCTACTTCCGGGACCGCATTTCGACCGATGCGCGGTTGTACATCAAGAGCACGCGCAGCATCTTCGAGGATGAGCGCGGCGTGTACGACCCGCAGATCGACAAGGCGCATTCCTGCCCGTCCGACTGCGGTCTTTGCAATCAGCACATCTCGACGTCGTGTTTGGCGCAGGTCGATCTCACCAACCGCTGCAACCTGACTTGCCCGGTGTGCTTCGCCTGTGCCAATACGGCCGGCTATGTGTCCGAGCCGTCGTTTGAGATGGTGGTCGAGATGCTGCAAGCGTTGCGCGAGCAGCATCCGTATCCCTCGACGGCCGTGCAGTTCACCGGCGGTGAACCGACGATCCATCCGGAGTTCCACCGGATTGTCCGTAAGACAAATGAGATGGGCTTCACGCATGTGCAGATTGCCACCAACGGCATCACGCACGCGAACCTGGAGTTCGCCGAGCGCTCGGCCGAGGCCGGGCTGCACACCCTCTACTTGCAGTTCGATGGCCTCGACGATCGCATCTACAAGAAGGTCCGCGCCGAGCCGCTGCTCGAAAAGAAACTCAAAGCCATCGAGAACTGCAAGAAGACGGGCCTGAAGATCTGCCTCGTGCCGACTATCATCAAAGGCTTCAACGACGACCAGGTCGCCAAGATATTCAAGTTCGCTGTCGAGCACTCGGATGCAATTAGCGCCATTAGCTATCAGCCGGTGGTATTCACGGGCCGCATCAATAAGCGCGATCTGGACAAGAAACGCTACACGCTCGGCGACTTGGCGCACGATATCGCCAACTGCTCGGGGGCCGATCCGCACCGGGACTTTTTCCCGCTCTCGTTCCTGACGCCCATGTCGCGCGTCATGGAGCTTCTAGATGGCAAGCCCAAAATCCGGCCGAGCTGCCACAGCGACTGCGCCTTCGGCACCTATTTCTTCGTGACGCCCGAGCACGAGGCCATTCCCATTCCCAAGCTGTTCGATGTGGCCAAGCTGTTCGGCGGTTTCAATGAGCTGCACAAGAAGATCAAGGCCAAGCGCGATCTGGCGAACGGCTTCGATAAGCTGACCATGCTCGCCACATTCCTGAAGAGCTATCGCTGGAAGGAATATGACAAGCGCATTTCGCCGTTCACCTTCATTCGCGCGCTTCAGGGCCTGACCAACAAGGAGCAGGGCCGCGGCGCGGGCGAGAAGAAATCGTACAAAACTCTCATGGCGGCCGGTATGCACTTCATGGACCGCTACAACTACGACGTGGAGCGCGTCCGCCGCTGCGTGATTCAGTATTCGACGCCCGATGGGATCTACCCCTTCTGCACGATCAACAGCGGCCCGAGCTACCGGCATTACATCGAGCGGATGTATGCGATGGCCAATCCCGAGTGGCAGGCCGAGAACCCGATGATCGCGCTGCGACCGTCGAGTCACCCGAACGCGGTCATGCCATGGGCCAATCGCTTTGGCACGCAGGATGATGAAAACGAACAGTGGGTCGGCGGGCGAGTCGAGAACAAGCTGATGTTGCCGATTTTGGCCGCAGGCGCGATGAAGCCCAAAGGCGCGAACGGTAACGGCGGCTGCGGCAGCGGGTGCGGATGTCATTGACGAGCGGGACTCAGAGGCTCTGAGGAACCGAGGAGTAAGTAAGGAGAACGAACGCCTGGATACTGCAACGTGGCTGATCAACTTCCTCCGCTCCGCGTCATTCACCCGCGCAGTTCAATGCGGCAATCGAGCTTCGATTTCTGGGAGCCAAAGAGCACGGAGGAGATCATTGAGTCATTGCGAGAGGGCAGCGAGTTCGAGCCGTTACGCGTCAAGCCGGACGGTACGGTCATGCAGGGCAATACTCGCGTATTCATCCTGAAGCAGCGTGGCGTCGACGTGGACTCGCTCCTTCGCCAGTCTTATACTGATGAGGATGCGGTATGACCTCTGACGAATTCAAATCCCTTTATGCCCGCAGCCCCGTGCAAGATCAGGCAGAGTTTCTGGCGCGGCTCGCAAACAACCTGACGGTGTGTGGCCGCGATGCCTATCCACTTGCGAGCCCCGCAATGTCCGCAGATCGTCGTGTTCAGAAATTCCAAGGCGTCAATGAGCTGCAGCACGTCATCGCTGGACAGGTTACGGCTCTCTTGTCTCAGAGTTCGGAACGGTATCCGGATGACGTGTTGTGCGATGCCTTATATGAGACGGCTGCCATCTACGAGATTGTAAAGGGATTCGAATGGGCGGTCGAGCAGAGTGCGCGCGCCCTCTCGGGCGCCTCGGTTCAGCCGTGAGCGACTCCGAGAGCTGAACGCGTGCGGCGAATCGGCGGTTGGGCGGCGTCGCTGGCGCGAAACGCCGCCAAAAACCGAGTGACACTCGGTCAGTCCGTGTTATCGGGGACATAAACGAGGTGCGATGATGGCCGATTTGCGATTGGACAAGAGCGTCGAGACTTCCGGGGGCGGCATCGCGCCGGCTGTCGATTCCAAGGGCCGGTCGCATGGAGTGAGCCTCGCGCTCGAAGTCATTTCAGACCAGGCCTCGTCCGGCGGATGCTGCTCGTCCGGCGGGCACGGCTCGATCCAGGAGTATGGCGACGTCTTCGCCGATCCCACCAACCTGCCGTACGGCTCAAGCCAGTACGTCGGCATGATGATGACCACCAAGGACGGCGGCCGGCGCAAAGGCAAGCGCGAGGCTTATCGCGGCGAGGCCACGCGCTACGACAGCCGTACTCAGGCGCCCGAGCTTTCCACCGCCACGAAGATTGGTAAGCAGTATCATCACGAGGGCGCCATCTCCGCTAATCCCAACAAGACTTCGGGCCGCCGCGAAGATGGATACGCCAACTCGCACATCTATGCCGACGACGCTCGATCGAAGCGTGGCGTGGTTGCACCCGACAAACTGGAGCCACAGGCCCGCAAGCAGGTCCGCAAGAAATACGTCGACATGGATTACCACCACCCGCTGGAGGATCTGCTCGACACGCGCTACATGCGCAAGATCTTCGGCTATATCTCGACGAAGCGCGCCAGCGGCAAGACGATGATCGAAGAAATCATCTCGTCGTATGCGAATCCCGACGCGCCGCTGACGCACCGCCTCAAGTACTGGCCGTTCCACTTGTTCATCGACAAGATGAAGGGCGGCGTGACGGCCGAGACCTTCCGCAAGCGCATCGGCGAGCACGCCAGCAGCATCCGCGGCATGGTGATCGCGGCCCGCAGCGTGGCCGAGTTCGGCCTGACGCTGCCGCAGCGCTTCACGGCCCCCCTGTTCATCGTCTGGAACTTTACGAACCTCTGCAATCTCAAGTGCAAGCACTGCTACCAGGACGCCGAGCACAAGAAGCTGCCCGACGAGCTGACCCTCGAGGAGAAACTGCGGCTGGTCGATCAGATCGCCGAGCAGTACGTGCCGATGATCGCTTTTGCCGGCGGCGAGCCGACGATTTCCTCCGATTTGATGCCGGTGCTGGAGCGCTGCCACTCGCACGGCATCCACACGACCATCGCCACGCATGGCGGCACCATGACGCCCAAGCTGGCGAAGAAGCTGGCCGATTCAGGCGTGCGCTACGTCGAGATCTCCCTCGATTCAGTCTACCCGCATCGCCACGACGACTTCCGGGGTCAGCCCGGCATGTGGCACCGCACGGTCGACGGCATGCGCAACGTCGTCAAGCAGGAAGGGTTGCGATTGGGCGTGGCGATGTGCGTGCACCAGGGCAACTTCGACGAAGTCGACGACATGCTCGACTTCTGCGTCGACATCGGCGCCGGCGTGTTCGCGCACTTCAACTTCATCCCGGTCGGCCGCGGGTTGCAGATGGTCGACGGCGACCTGAACCCCAGGCAGCGCGAGTTGCTGCTGCGCAAGCTGAACAACGCCATGCAGTCCGGCAAGATCGGCGTGATCAGCACGGCGCCGCAGTTCGGCCGCACGTGCGTCGCGCACGCTCCGACCGAAGGCAAGCAAGCCTGCTCGCACGCCGGCAGCGGCGGCGGCGAGAAGGCCCGCGTCATTGCCAAATACTTGGGCGGCTGCGGCGCCGGCCGCGATTACGTCGCGATCGAGCCCAACGGCAACATCACCCCCTGCGTCTACCTGCCGCACCGCGTGCAGGGCAACATCCGCCAGCGCGATTTCATCGACATCTTCCGCCATAACGAGTTCTGGGAACTGCTCTGCGACCGCGACCGCCGCACGCATCACTGCGAGGTCTGCGAGTTCAAGCACTATTGCGGCGGCTGCCGCGCCCGCGCCGATGCGTATTTCGGCGACCTGAACGCCGGCGACCCCGGCTGCATCTTCAACGAGAAGCACTGGGACGACCTGGTCGCCCGCGGCATCGCCACCGATCCCGAATCCGCCGTTAAGACGCCCGCCGCGCGCCAGCACGAAATCAACGAAACCTACGCGGCCGCCGCCGCCGCCCGCGCCGGATAGGGTGGCGCTCAGTCACCCGCCTTTGAATCTGGAGCGGCGTGCGGGCTATAATACCCGCGAGGTGCCGCGATGACGATGACTGCAGTTGAGCCGAAGCCTGGAGTCGATGTGGGACGCGTTGACGTTCGACTGACGGCCGAGAATTACGACGATGTCGTGCGCCGTGAGGCGGGCGAGATCGGCCCTGAGCGGGTGCGGCGGCTCGAAATCAGCGCGTTGGTGGACTCCGGAGCGACGTATTTCTGCCTTCCGAAGCGATTTGTGGCGCAACTCGGCCTCCGCTTCCTGCGAACGAAGGAGACAAATACAGCCAACGGCCTGACGCCAATGGGGATCTACTCGCCGGTCCGAGTTACGGTAGAAGGCCGCGACTGCATCAGCGAGGTGATGGAACTTCCGGACGATTGCCCGCCACTCCTTGGGCAGGTACCGCTGGAAGTAATGGACTGGTGGATCGATCCGGTCAACCAGCGCCTGGTGGGCAACCCACGTCACGGCGGCCAGTGGATGGCGGAGCTATACTGACGACGAGTGGTCGACTGCGGCGCCACCGGGAGGAGCGAATTTGGCAGGTCAGGGACCGTAACCACCAATCTGCCCGGAAGCCCTCATACGTGCCCTATGGATCGAATGACGGCGGACGAGATGCGCCGCTACCCAAGATGGGCCGGACGTTGAAATCAGGGACGAGAGGGAAGAATGCGTTGGGTATGAGCCGTGCCGAGGCGGCCTATGTCCGCGACATGAAGCGCAGGTCGGCCTTCGACATGCTCGAAACCGGCGAGGCCAGGATTCTCACGCCGGACGAGTACCCGGAGCCGATCAAGCGTTTTCTTGCTCGGCGTTGTAACATTCTGCACCTCAGGCTGCCCGGACGGGTCATCGCGCGCTCGAATCGCGCAGCGAACGCACAGGCGTTCCGATGGAGCGTCTGGCACGAGGCTGGATTGAGCAAGGGATGAAACGGGACGTGGGCTGCTGAGCACGCGATGAGCGATGAAGCAAGCTCGATCAGCACGAGCAACGAAGGCCGAATTGGCTGCCATTCGCGACATCGAGCGAACGTCGGCCTTTGAGAACCTCGATCGCGGCGAGGCCGAGATCGTCCGTCCACGTGACTATCCCGAGCCGATGAAGCGCTTTCTGGCGCGCGCGAGCGATGCTTCATATCAAGCTGTCAGCACGCACGAAGCGCAAGGTCGACGCCTTGAGCGCCCGCGCCGGCATCTCGCCAGAGAAGCTGGCGGCGAAGTGGATCGAAGAGCGCAGCCGGCGCGAGCCAGGGTGAACGTGACGCACGACTATTTACGTGCAATGCTGACCGTCACCGCTTCCGCGCTGATGGCGGGCTGCACCCGCTATCACGTCAGCATCACCACTAACTTTCGAGAACGCAGAGCTTCCCGGCTGCGCGCTCCTCCGCGCGCATAGGCGTAGTGGCGAGGGCGGACCCCGGCGAGCCGTTATTGGAGGCGGAGGTCGGGCGCAAGATCGAGAGTATCCTCGCGGAAAAGGGCTATTCTGTCGCGTCCGCTCTCGATTGCGATTATGTACTGTCCGCCTTCTTCGCTATAGATGACGGACACACGGCGGTCGGTGCGCGCCCCGTGTTCCACCCAGGCGGCACCGCGACGACCAACGTGTACACGAGTCGCGGCGACTGGGCCACGGCAACGACTAACCTTCCGGGAACGACCTCGTACGCACCCTACAGCTACACGTACTACACGCGTTATCTAGGCGCGACGCTGTATGAGCGTGCATCGTGGACCAGTACACAGGGGCCCAATCCGGAGACGGCGGTATGGTCCTCCCACGTCTTTAGCAGCGGAAGAAGCCATGACCTTCGCAGCGTTGTTGATTATTTGCTTGTCGCGACGTTTGATTGGTTCGGAAGAGACTCGGGGAAGCAGATATCGCGCAGCTTTGCCGAGCGCGACGGGCGGGTAAAGGCCCTGCGCATCGGAGGTGGCGGGCGCGCGAGTGACCACGGACCGGAAGCTGAGGAGCCTCGTCGGCGGACGCGAGCTGAACCGTAGAAATGTCCATACCGCTTCCCATCGAGCTGCATCTCACGCGACCGATGACGCGGCCGGACTCGCCGTATGGACAATGCGGACAATGCCAGTACGTGGGCACGGACATATCGCTCGGACTGATCTGCCCCGCCTGCGGCGCTAGCCAGGCAACAGCTTGTGGCGTGTGGCCATCGCCAGAGTTCGTCGAACTTTGGGATGACGTCATTTTCGCCTGGAACGAGAACCGACCGGAACTCTGCGCGGTCCTGTGCGCGACGTATTTCGAAGCCAGCGTGTTCAACCTAATCTACTACGGCACCTGCTGGCTGGATCCCGAACTGAACTGGATTGGCGCGGCATTCGGGGAGGTCCGTGACAAGTCAGAACGCATCTGGGAGTACCTCCTGCGCATTCGCAGCACAGATGCTACGGAGCAGGCACTCAGACGGTTATTTGGCGTGGATGGTAAGACGATGCTTGAGACTGTTCTTGGCGCTGAGGCAAAGCCGTTCTGGGACAACTACCGGCGGCTGGCCGAGTTTCGCAATCAAATCGTGCATAAGGGTAGGCGCCTCTGGTATCGCACGGTGAACGTCAACCAGGATCGCGCCGCCGCGGATCAGATGCTTGCCGCGGGCATGTTCTTCGTACCGACATGCTGGGTGGTCTTCTCAAAGTTGTGGAACGAGTACGTTCATAAGCCGATGCGCGCGAAAGCGATTTCGAAGCCGCACGAATGAACGCGCGACATCCCGGCGCCCTGACGACCACCTACCCGCCCTGTTCTCAACTTCGTCGTCGCGCCGCAGCGCGGCGAGGGATACACGCCATCGGAGAGATCCATGCCCAGGGCGACTGCCAGCCCGACGACCGCCGCTTTGGCCAAACCGTCTTCGACCTTCTCGGGGTTCGTCTTACAGTATTCGACGAGCTGGCCGCCGGCTCGCCGCAACTTGCGGCTGATTGGCTCGACCTCGCGCAAGGCGAGCTCGTACCCGATTACGGCGGCAACATCGTGAATGTCATCATCCTCCTCGGCCACCGAGATCAGCAAGCTACGCAACTGTTGAAGGTCGTTGCTCGAGGTCAATCTGAGCATCTTGGCGACTTCCGGTTCGACAGGAACGGGATATGACATGGCAAGCACCTCCAAGTGATCGGTTCCTCAGATAACTCATCCCGGCGGATACGTCAAGCCCATCCCGGAGGACCGGAGGGCTGGGGACATAGACGTCCGACTTATGGCGCGGGTTGCCGGTGCACCCAAGCATCCTCGGCGGCGCCGGGCGCCGGTACGTGCCGATCGAGCCGAACGGCAACATCACGCCCTGCGTCTACCTGCCGCACCGCGTGCAGGGCAACCCTTGACACATTGCGGCCGTGAGGCGCCGCCCGCCGCGTTGCGGCGGATCTCGCTTCGCGGGAGATGTGTCAAGGGCAACATCCGGCAGCGCGATGCTGGACTGTCATCGGCTCCGCGAGCGGCGCCCGGCGAGCAAGCCCTCGACGCTCAGGTCCTCGTCCACATCCGGCCAGTGGATGCCTTCGCCGTCGCCGAGCAACTCCCACGGCCTGCTGCTCTGGCGTGGCGCCGAGCAGGCGCGGGAACCAGACCAAAGGAACGCTGATCTTGCGCCCCGTCGGCCAGGTCGACTATCAACTCCGCATCGGTGACTGCGACGTCGCAGGCCAAGGGGTTGGTTTCAACCCTCAAAGAACTCATGCCACGCCTCCGGGAAGCGACTTTCGTACTCCTCGATCAACACCCGGATTCTGGTCAACTGGTGCGCTGCAAAACGCGTAGGAAATGTCCGCTCAGTATCGAACTACACGTGCGGTTCACGTGGCATGCTGGCCGAAGGACGATTACCTCGCTCAAACCATGGGAACGCGACTTGGGGGCAGCAGCCGCGCCAGGGATTGTCCTGACCTCAGGCCGCGGATGCCGTTCTTGAGGGCCGTATCGATACTCCACCAAGTCTCCCCGCCTGTCCCGGGAATCTCGCCTGAGTTGTGCCGTGGCCACCGGCCAGTGCGCTGCCGATGCGCCTGGGCCCATGTCATGATCTGCGCAACCTTCAACGTCCCCGGGTTCTTTTCGTTGCGCACGCCGCAATGCTCCTGGAGCAACCGCGCCAGAGATGAGCCTGGCGGCAGACCGCGCACCCCCTTGAACAGCGCGCTGTCCACCCCCGCCCAAGTCTCGCCGGATGTGCCCACGATCAAGCCCGACTTGGCTCGGGGCCATTCGCCCGTGCGTCGGCGGTGCCGGCGGGCCCAAGTCAGGATTGGCGGTATCCTTAATGGAGGCAGGCGCTGGACATTACGCACGCCGCGCTTCGCGCTGAGCAACCGCGCCAGGCTCGTCCCCCCGGGCAATCCGCGCGCGCCCTGATACAACGCCGTCTTGACGTTCCGCCACGTCTCACCCGACGCTCCCAGAACTGGCCCGGAAGAGGCCCGCGGCCATTGTCCGGCACGCGCAAAGTGTTGATCGGCCCACTTGAGGACCTTTGCCTCCGTCAATCTTGGCAGGTTCATGCGGTTCCGCACGCCGCGCCGAGCTAGCAGCAACCGCGCCAACGATGTTGGGGCATCGGAATCGCGCAAGCCGCGCTGCCGCTTGTTTAGAGCGTCGTTCACCAGGGCCCAGGTTTCGCCGGGCGCCGCGGCAATCGCGCCGCTCTTCTTGGTGGGCCAAACGCCGGTCCGATCATGATGGGCGTCAGCCCAGGTCAGGATCTGCTCGACGGTCAGCGGCGGAGGATGTTTTCTGTGACGCGCGCCAAGTCGCTCGTGAAGTAACTTCGCCAGCGACGAGCCATCCGGCAGTCCGCGCTGCCCCTTCTCCAGAGCGCCGTTGACTTTGGACCAGGTCTCCGACGGCGATTCGGCGATCACACCGCTGATGATCTGTGGCCATTCGCCCGTGCGCCGGCGATAGGCCCGCGCCCAACTGAGGATGCGCGGTATCGTCAGGGGCCGCGGCTGGTTGACAATCGGCACCCCGCGGTGCTGCAGCAGCAGCCGGGCGAGAGACGAGCCGCGCTCAAGACCGCGATGCCCGGCGTGCAAAGCCACGGCCACGCCAGTCCAGGTCTCTCCCGGCGCCGCGGCGATCGGCCCGGAGTTTGACTTGGGCCACGCCTTCGTTCGGCGGTGATGGTCATCGGCCCAGGCGAGGATCTGACGCTCGGTCAACGGGGGCACGGCGGCCGGGTTTCGCACACCGCGGTACGCCGCCAGGAGTTGGGCCAGCGAGCGCGGTTCCGAACCGCCATTCCGCGATTGATCCCGCACGAACTCGTCCGCCAGACCCCGGCGAGCCGTCCATAGCGCCGCTTCGATGCAAGCCCAGGTTTCCCCCGTCGACTGTGGAATCGGACCGGAGCGCGGCGTGGGCCACCGGCCGGTACGTCGGCGATGCTCATCAGCCCAGGCCAGGATTTGCCGAATGCTCAAGCGGGGCAGTCGCAGCCGGTTGCGCACACCGCGGTGCTCCGCCAGAAGCTGCGCCAACGTGGAACCACCAGGCAGACCGCGGCAACCCACCGTCAAGTCGCGTCCGATGGCGGCCCAAGTTTCGCCGGGCGCGTCCAGGACGGCGCCCAACTGGGCATTCGGCCATCGGCCGGTGCGCCGGTGGTGCGCGTCGACCCACTGTAGAATCCTGGACAAAGTGAGCCGCGGCAGGTCCGCGATGTTGCGATGTCCGCGGTGCCGGCCCAGGAGCCGCGCGAGGGAGGAGCCGCCCTTCAGCCCGCGGCCACCGCCACGCAGCGCGTCGTCGACTCTCATCCACGTTTCGCCCGGAGCGCCGCGGACCGGCCCCGATTTAGGCTGCGGCCATCGGCCGGTGCGCTTGAAGTATTCGTCCGCCCACTCAAGGATGATTTGCTCGTTGAAGCGCGGGCGACTGTGAAGGTTTCGCGCGCCGCGGCGCTCCGCCAGAAGCCGGGCTAAGGCATATCCGGCTGGCAGCCCGCGCAATCCCCGAGCCGTGGCGGTGTGGATGCCGCGCCAGGTCTCCCAAGGCGCGTCCACCACCGGACCTGATATTTGCCCCGGCCATCGGCCCGTGCGGCGATGGTGTGCATCCGCCCAGGCCAGAATCTGCCGATACCTCAGCGCCGGCTTGGCCAGCCTTCGCGGTTTTCGTGAGCGATGCCGCACTCCGTCAGTTTGCTCGTGAAAGTCCACCCGCGTCAAGCGTGGCGCGGCAGGCCGCATCGCACCACGGCAGCGCTGCCGTCGTGGTGTTGCTCTGAGGCCAGGTCCCGTGCGGTGGCATTGATCGAGCGACGTCTTGGACCAGGCGGATCCGCATTTGCTTTCGCACGAGTTTCGTGCATAATGTTGCAATAGATGAGAAGCTCATGAAGCAGTTATCGGGCAGCTTGCGTTACCTTAGCGACATCCTGCTACAGGAGGCCTGCCCGGACTGCGCATAGATTGAGTTGATAGATCGCGCACGGACCCGGCAGGCCCAGCGGCATGTCGGGTTTTTTGTTGCGCGCGATGGCCAGGTAGCCCAACTCGGCAGAGGCGATGCGCTCAGAACGCATTTAGTGTGGGCTGGGGTCCCCAACCGCGATGCAACGCGGTTGGGGTCCCCTTCGAATCCCACTCTGGCCAGTGCGGCCGTAGGCAAAACGGCAAAGCCGCCGGGCTGAGAGTCCGGTGTGTGAGGGTTCGAATCCCTCCGGCCGCAGACCGCGCGGCGGTGCTTCGGCGATTGCGCAGCCGGCGCCAAGCACGCCCAACTTGCGCGCCTTGCAATCGGGCGGCGCTCCTCACGCCGGTTTGTAAAACCGGTGTCGCCAAGAAAGTGAGGTGGTCGACGAGAGGTTCGATTCCTCCACCGCCCAAGGCTGGATAGCCCAACTGGCAGAGGCACGGAGCTTAAACCTCCGCAGGTGCGGGTTCGAATCCCGCTCCAGCCAATTGGCCGCGTAGCCCAATCGGCAGAGGCGCATGATTCAAGATCATGGAGATGTGGGTTCGAATCCCATCGCGGCCAGTTCGCCGACACGCGCTCGGCGCATCGACGGTACTGATCAACCGCCGGAGCGCTAGCGCGGCGATACTCCGTCGACTTGATGTTTCCTAGTCCGGGCCGTTGAACGTCTGCTGGAACAAAACGTAATCTGGATTCGCGATGGTTAGATTGCCGTCCAGATCGTACGAGCCGCACGGGACCATGAACGGGGCGGAGTGGCCGTAGCAGTTTTGCAGACCGGCGAAATCGGCCAGGTCCGTATCGCAGTCGACCGGACCGGGGATACCTGAAGGCACGTCCTCGATCTGGCCCGGAACCCCAATCAACGTGTTGAAATACAGATGGATGCCATTGAGATTCAAACGCGAGGTGGAACTCTCGAAGCGCAGCGTGTCGACGTATAGCGCCTCGGGAGCGCTGGCACCATTGCCGTTGTCGAAGCAATCGACCAGCGTAACGTGAGCGCCCGGTCCGATCCGCAGTTCTGCCAGATCGAAATTGTCGACGAATCCGGCCGGGTTTCCCGTATGCGTCGCCGGATCGAATCCGACATCCATCCCCCCCACCTCCAGCCGGGCATAGCTGAGCGGCCCGACCGAGCCCATGCCGATGCCACCGGTCAACCGCATGTTCGTGCCAGGCGCCCAGCTCCAGTTGGCCTCATCCTGCAGCGCGAACAGGAAATTTCCCTTCGAGCCCACACTGGCGGAGGCCGATACGTCGATCGACGTTCCGGATTCCAACAACACGTCGCCGGCCAGCACGGTCGTTCCGGAGCCGGAGCAGATCAGCGCCCCGTTTTGAGTGCCTTCCGTGGCGCCGTTCTGGATGTTGATATCGCCGGTTCCGCCCAGGGCGGAACCGCTCTGGACTTGCACGCATCCTTTGGAATCCAATTTGGATGTCGAACTGAGCGTCATATCCCCGGCGTTTGTCACCGACAATTCGGAGCTTGGTGCGAATCCATTGATTACACAAATTGGCGCATCACATGTCGTGGTCGAAGAATCAACCGTCATCGAACTGCCCACCGTGATCGGTGCATTCACTCCGAAGGAGACCGAGCTGCCACTCTTGATTTCCAGAACGCTCGAGACCGCCATGGTAGAGATGATGTTAATCGGTTTATTCGCCGCAAGGGTGGAGCTGTTGAGGCGGATGGTCGCGCCGCTGGCTTCCAACCCGCCACCGCCGGTGACGGCCGTATTGTTGATCTCGATCGTTCCACCGGATTCCGCCCGCAGCACGCCCGCATTGGATACCCCGGCCGAGGGGCCGCCGTTGTGCACGAAGCTGCCGTTGTGCAAGGTCAGCTTTTGAAGCGCGGCAACCGTAAGCGGACCCGTATTTGTGAACTGAGAGGAATTCGCGTCGTGCGTGATGGTAAGATCACCCTCGATCACTTCCACGGGTCCACTGTTGAACGTGTTGACCGTACCGGGACCGAAGCTCCACACCGCCGGGGTGCCGATCTCGCCCGGGACGGTGACTTTGATAAGCGTCGCGCTGACGGGTGCGACCGTGCAGCGGAACGTGGTGCCCGTATCGATCGCGAAGCTGCCGCCCTCAAACAGCACGAGCGGCACGGACATCGTGCTCATGCCTCCCACCGCGCGCAGATTGGCGCCGAACGATATGAGTTGGGTCCCAGGGCTTCCGGACGAATTGAAGCTCGCCCCATCCATCTGGAGCAAATTGCCGTTCGTAATCTGCAGCGCTGCCCCCAGGCTCACCGTGCTGTCGCTCACCAGCCACTGCGGTACGTCGAGGCTGCCACCCTGATAAGCGTAAAAAACGTTGCTGATCGCCAGCGTGGCTGGCACCGACGGCGGCGGACTGGGAATTCCAATAATGGACCCGGCGGTGCCGGCACCCTGTTGGATGAAGGTGCCGCCGGTAATCGACAGCGTGCCACCCGTCTGAATCGTGATTCCCCCATGATGGATGATCTGCGGGGGCGGCGCGGGCGACGGCAGCGGCGAAATCGTCAGAAATCCGTTGGTGTTGATTAGGATGGCACCCACGTTGTTCAGAGTGCCTACGCTGAGCACGTTCCCGGTATTGTCGGCACGCAGGGTGCCAGGGCCACTCGGCGTGGCGTCGTTGATCAGCATCTCGATGACGGAGAGCGACTGCCCGCCGGGCAGGCGAACCAACTCGCGATTGACCAGATTAGAAATCGTCACGGGTGGCAGATCGACCGTGATGAGCGGGTTGGCCGACGGTCGGTCAATCGTAACGTTGAAGGTTATCGTTCCATTATTGTTCGGCACGATGGGCGGGTTCCAGTTATTGGGCATATGCCAGTTACCGCTGGAATCGATGGCCCAGAAGCTGTCGATCGCCTGGGCGGAGGTAGGCAAGCACAGCGCACCCAGGGCCATGCACGCGAACAGGCACAGGCCGAGCGTTCGGCCGCAAGGGCTTGTTGGACAGGCTGGTCCCACGTGGCGTCCCCCCTGACCCGAGTTCAATCCCCGCAGCTTCCCTGCGGATAGAAACGCACGGCGCTGCATAGGGGCCGACGAGGAGGCCATCAATGGGAGGATTTCCGCTTCCCCTCGCGGCAAGACGCGATCTCTCAAGTATATCCGCATGGCCCCACTGTTTTCAACTTGAAAAGCGGCCATAGTTCCATATCCTCGTATATAGAGCAGCTTTGCGCCGGTCCGTTGGGCCGGGCCGGAGCCACTCCCGCTCGCCCGGAGATAAGGCCTTATGGCTTCTGGGCCATTTGCCTGTCCAAACTGCAAAGCCCCGCTCACGCAGATCGTCCACCTGGATGTCGGGGTCCGTTGCGGCGGTTGTGCGTGGGTCTGCGCCATGCCGCGCAGTCCCCTCGCGCCGGGACATTCGCCTTCGGGCGGGGACGTCCGGGCGGACTTGCCCGACCCGGACGTCCCTTTCGCCGCATTTTCCGTGGCGACTCCACTCGATGCCCAGGAGACCATTCCCGTGCGAGCGCCGCATGGGATTCGCGTGGGACGTTACGAGTTGGTGTCGATTATCGGCAGCGGTGGCCAAGGCGAGGTCTGGCTGGCGCGCCATCCGCACCTGGCGGGCTGGTGCGTCTTGAAGTTTCTGCGCACGGCCGACGGCGCTTCCCGAGCCGGCGACGTGGCCCGACTCATGAAAGAGGCTTCGCGCGGCTTCAAGGTCTCGCATGGCAACGTCGCCCGCGTCATGGATTGCGATCAGCATGAGGGGCGCTGGTTTTTGGTGATGGAATTCGTCGACGGGGCCGATCTGGCCTCGTTGCTCGGGGCGCTCGGGCCGCTCTTGCCGGAGCAGACGGTCCATATCAGCGTGCAGTTTCTTGCCGGATTGGAGGCGATCCACGAGGCCGGGCTGATCCACCGCGATGTCAAGCCCGCCAACCTGCTGCTCACGCCGCGCGGCACGGTGAAGATGACCGACCTGGGGGTGGCCACACTCCAGCAGGGTTTTCAGACCCTGACGGACATGACCACCATGTCGCCGATGTTTGTCGGTACGCCGCATTACGCCGCTCCTGAGCAGTTCACGCTGCTGGAACCGCCCGACCCTCGCACTGACGTATACGCGGCTGGAGCCACAATCTTCCACCTGCTCACGGGCCGTCCGCCTTTTGAAGGTCATACCCTCGAGGAAATCGCGCGGCAGCAAGTGCACGCTCCCGCTCCATCCCTGGTGGACGCGCGTCGTACGGGCTATCCGGACGCCGCAGCTACGCCGCTTTTGCTCGAATTGGATCGGGTAATCGCCGGCGCGTTGGCCAAGAATCGCGCCGAACGGCCCGGCTCCTGCGCCGAGTTGGCCGATCAGCTCCGCCGGCGCCTGCCCGAGTCACCCGCGGGTGTGGCGGCCCGCACGGTGGTCAGTGCGCGCGGCATCGCCGTCCTGCCGTTCCGCAATCTGCATCGCAATCCCGCAGACGACTGGATTGCCGATGGTCTGGCGGCCGAGATCGAAAGTGCGCTCAGCCGTATTCCCGGAATCCAGGTCGGCGACCGGCACACTCTCCAGCAGCGGGTGCGCAACGCGTTTCCGCCGGACTCGGGGTCGGCGGCGGACGCGACCTACTTCGCCGACCTTCCCGAGGAAAGCCTGCTGACCGCGGCGCGCTGGATCGGCGCGGGCACGGTCGTCTGTGGCGCCTATCAGCGCGTCGGTGAACAGATCCGCATCACGGCCTCAATTCTCCGTGGTGACCAGCGCACCGCGCGCAACATCGTGCGCATTTCGGGCACGACCCAGCAACTCTTCGACCTCGAGGACCAGGTCGCCGCAGGAATAGTCCAGCAGCTTGGTTACGTGCAGCCAGACACGGGCGCTGCGGCGCCGGGAACCGCGCGCACGGCGCGCGAACCGCGCCCGGCGAATGTGGAGGCCTACCAGCGATTTCTCCGCGCGGATCGCGCCTTTCACCAGGGTGACTACCGCACGGCTCTGTCACTCGCTGAGCAATCGCTCGTGATTGACTCGGACTACAAGGAGGCCATCGGCCTGATCGGCATGGTCCACACGCGCCTAGGGCACTACGACCAGGCGCTGGAACGTTTCCGTCAACAAGAACGCTTGGCGCTGGCGGCGGGCGACGCGGAATTCCTGGCGGCGGTCTTCGCCAACATGGGCGCCATGCATTATTACACCGGGCAATACGAGCGCGCTCTCGAGCTGCTGCGTCAAGCAACCGAATTGGAATCGGCCATTGATCAGCGCTCCGACTTTGCCAAGAACCGTTGCAATATGGGCAACGTACTGCTGCGGCTTGACCGACCCGAGGAGGCGCTCGCGGCCTTCAACGAAGCGATTGAGATTCATCGAAGCCTGGGCGACCTGGTCAATCTGATCCCGTGCTACAACGGCGCCGGAAGATGTATGGCGCGCCTGGGTCGAACCGCCGAAGCGCGCGAACACTTCCAACGCGCCTTGCTGTTGGGCGAGGAGGTTGGCAGCCGTGTGGATGCCGGAATGAGCCGGCTCAATCTCGCCAATCTGGCGGTGGCCGCTGGGGAATTCGAGACTGCCGAGCGCGAGTTTGCCGCGTCGCTCGCGCACCTGGAACACAGCGGTCTGCTGAACGGCCTTTTGCAGCTTCACGAACACATGGCGGAGATGTACTTGAAGCGCGGCCGCATCGACGACGCCATCCATTGCGTTCAGCGGCGCATCGAAACCGCCGCGGCGCAGAAAAACGTTTCAGCCGAGGCGGAAGCCTGGGAACAAATGGCCAAAGCCCTTGAAAAGGCCGGCCGCACGATGGAAGCCATGGATGCGCTGCGAAATGCGTACAAGACCTCGCGCAAGCCCGGCACCTTGCGCGTCGCAAATCCGGGCACCATTCGACCGCCGCGCGGGCCGGGAGCCTCCTGAAGCCGGAGGCGGTTTGATCCGAGCCGGGCTGTTCTCAGCCCGGCTTCCTGCCGAGCCCTGACGATCGATGCCAACACCCGCGAGCGTCATTCTCTGTGGCGGCCAAAGCCGGCGCATGGGCCGGCCGAAGGCGTCGTTGATTCTGGATGGCCGCACGCTGCTGCAGCGGACGCTCGAGACTCTTCAACCAGTCACCTCGCCGGTTGTGATTGCGGCCGGACAAAACGACTTGCCGATCAACGCAATCAGCGGCAGCTCGCTGATCCTGGTGCATGATGCGGTAGCCCAGCAGGGTCCCTTGGCGGGAGTGGCCGCCGCGTACCCGGTGCTCGTGGATCGAGCTGAAATCGTCTTTATCTGCTCCTGCGATCTGCCCTTGCTGAAAGCTGGTTTTGTTGCGCGCGTTTGCGAGTTGGTCGGCGAGTTCGACGCTGCCGTTCCCGAGCATGGCGGTCGGCGGCATCCACTGGCGGCCGCTTATCGCGTGGCCGCCCTGGCGAAGGCCGCCGAACTGCTGGCGGGCGGCGAGCATCGGGCCATGGCCTGGATCGATGCGCTCAAGATCCGCCGCATCGGAGTCGATCTGCTGGCCGGTGTCGATCCCGAACTTCAGTCGCTGCGAAATGTCAATACTCCTCAGGACTATGCCGCCCTCGTCCGCGGCGGGTAAGATACTGAAGTGTAAAAGGGGGTGCCTCAGGACTCAGGACTTATTTGGCGGTTATGTCCGAGCACGAGCGACAATTCGAGCGGAACGTTCTGGCCCGCCTGCGGGGGCTGGCGCGACGTTTGTCGGTCTATGTGCTGCTTGACGGTCTGGCCATTCTGGCCATCAGCGTTCTGCTGGCCGTCGTAGTACAATTCCTGATCGACTGGTCGATGCGGCTGCGCACGGACATGCGCGCGGCACTGCTCATCGCCGTCCTGGCGGTCATCGCGGTCATCGCGTGGCGGCGAATCGTAGCGCCGCTGCGGCGGGGCTACGGCGTCTTCGAGGCCGCCTGCCTGGTCGAGCAGCGATATCCACAACTCCAGTCGCTTGTGGTCTCCGGCCTGCAGTTCTTCCTGGCGCGCCGCGCGCCGCAGCGCCGCACCGAGAGCGCGGAAGGCTCGGCGGGAGCCTCGCCCTCCCAGTCGCCTGAACTGGTTTCCGCGGTGATCGAGGAGAGCGCGCAATGTGCGGCCGACCTGCCGCTGACAACGCTGCTAAATCATCGCCGTGCAGCCCGCAGCGGCGGGATGGGTGTAGCGGTCATAGTCGTGTTTTTGGCGGCCTGGCTGATTCCCGCCACTCGGGACCTGGCAAGCCTCTGGTTCCAGCGCAACATTCTGCTGGCCGACGTCAATTGGCCGCAGCGCACGCGCTTGATGGTGGAGACCAATGGCAACGTCATCACGGCGGCGCGCGGTGACGACCTCGAAATCCGGGCGGCCGCGCATGGCGAGGTTCCGCGACAGGTGGAAATTCTCTTTGACGCCGGCCGCAAGTCCGGCCGCGAGACGATGATCGCCGTCGGTGAGCGCGGCTTCCGCTACACTTTTCCGCACGTGACCGAGGAGTTCACTTTCTCGCTGCGCGGCGGCGACGACCGCACGCGCGAGTACTCGGTGCGACTGGTGGATCGCCCGAACGTGGAACGCTCGATTGTGCGGATCGCACCGCCGACCTACACGCGGCTGGCGCCCGTCGATCTTCCCGAGGGTCAACGGGCCGCCGAAGCGTTGCCCGGCAGCGAGGTCGCGATCCGGATCGAGACTAACAAGCCCGTCGTGAAGGCTGTGCTGCGCGCGGGCGATCAGGTGATCGACGCGGCACAGCCAGCCGATGTGGCGTCGCCCCTTGTGGGCGGCGCCGTCAGCCTGGCGCCGGGCACAAGGCCCGACGCTGCAGGATTTTCCACGCATTGGTCCGTCAGCTTTCGTCCGGCGCAGACGCAGAGCTATCAGTTTGACCTGCTGGACGACAGCGGTCTGGAAGACAAGCATCCAGCGCGGTTTTCGGTGCGCATCATCAAGGACGAGCCACCGCGCGCACGTCTGAAGCTCACCGGCGTGAGCGACATGGTGACGGCCGAAGCCGTGCTGCCCGTCGACCTGGAGTTCTCGGATGCTTACGGCCTGGCCACGGCCGAATTCGTGTACCAATTCGCCAGCCGGGCCGCTTCGATTGCCGGGACGGAGCGCGACATCGCGGCGCCTGTCCCGCTGTCCGTCCCCGGATTTGAAACGCGCGTGAAGGTCTTCAACGCGCGATTTGAATGGCCCCTGTCGGCTGCAGCGGCTGTCCCCGGCGATCGCATCACCGTGTTCGCGCGCGCCGTGGACGCCGACGACGTTTCCGGGCCTAATGTCGGCCAATCATCGGGTGTGACCATGCGCGTCGTGACGCGCGACGAACTGCTGGCCGATCTGGGCCGGCGCGAGCAGGAATATCGCCAAAGTTTCGAGCGCCTGATTGAGGCCCAGGAACAGGTGCGCGGGCAGTTGCTGACGCTGATCGGCCACATGGGCGACGCGCAGTCGATGAACGACTTCGGCCGCGCCATCAGCGCCCAGGAGCGCCGCCAGCGGCAGATCGCCGGACAGGTCAACATCATCCGCCAGCAGTTCGAGCAGATTCTGACGGAAATGCGGGTGAACCGGCTGGACACCTCGATCGTCCAAGAGCGCTTGGGGCGGGGTGTGATCGAGCCGCTGGGCTGGCTGGCGCGCCGCGACATGATCACGGCCGCCGACTTGCTGCGGAACCTGGCCGGCGAGCCGGCCACGGACGTGGCAGCGGGTGTGGACCCGTTGCAGGCCGAAATAATTCAACAAATGAGAGCCGTGCTGACCCAGATGGTAAAATGGGAGGGCTTCCAGGAGACCGTCAACATGCTGCGCGAGATTCTGCGGCTCCAGGGCGAATTGAATGCCGAGACCGAGGAAGCCATCCGGCGCCAGGCCGAGGAGATCTTCAAATGAAAGCGCTGTGGCATGGGTTCGCGACCGTTCTACTCGCCGTTGCGCCGGTGCTGGCGCAGACCGAGACGCCCGCGCGGCCCGGCGATAAGCAAGCCTTGCCGAACCCGCTGTCGACCAAGGAGCAACTCATCCGCGAGCGCATCAGCCGTTGGCAGGACCGCATGTATCGCCTGCAGGAAAAGCTGGCCGAAACCGAGCCCGAGAACGCGGCCAAGCTCACCAAGGCCATCGAGCAAACGGGGGAGCTGGCGCTCGAGAAGCGGGTCGATGACCTGGTCACGTTGCTCGCGGACGCCTCGCGCCTGAATCTGGCCGCCGATGAGCAGAAGGCCCTGCAAAAAGATCTGGAAGCGATCCTCAACGTCCTGTTGGAGAAAAGTGCGCGCGACGCGGACCGTCAGCGTGAGATTCAGCGGCTCGAAGAGATCAAACAGGAGCTGAACCGCCTGCTCGAAGAGGAGCGCGCTCAGCGCAGCGACAGCGGTAAAGCCAGCGCTGCGCAGCGCCGGCAGGCCGCCATCGCTAATGCGCTCAAGCGTATCGACGATCTGACGCGCCGGCAGGAAGAACAGCGCGCTCAGGCGCAATCCGGCAGCGCAGCATCCAAGGCCCTGGCCGAGAAGCAGGCCGAGCTG
The DNA here is from genome assembly GCA_036505095.1 of Phycisphaerae bacterium. Taxonomy (GTDB): domain Bacteria; phylum Planctomycetota; class Phycisphaerae; order UBA1845; family UBA1845; genus DASXUA01. The sequence goes on along the minus strand of DASXUA010000637.1, from coordinate 1,727 downwards.
TCGCGCGACACGAAGCTGCTGGCCGACGATGTTCGCAAAATTGGATCGGAATCCGAAACGCAGAATCCGTCCGCGCAGAACCCGCCCGGCTCACAGAATCAGCAAGGATCACCAGGTGCGCCACCGCAGCCGAGTTCGCCGTCACAGGGCGCGCCGTCACAAGGTTCTCAATCGCAGGGCTCGCAGTCGCAGAAGGGTTCCCAAGGTGAACAGCGGTCTGGGCAACAGAGCCAAAATGGTTCGCCATCGGGCGACAATGCGACCGAAAAGGCGTCTGAGGACCTGAAATCGGCCGGCGAAAAGATGGACAACGCCAAGTCGGCCCTCGAAGGCGACAAGGCCGGGCAGGCGCCGGCCGAGCAGGAGAAAGCCCTCGAAGATCTGCGCCGCGCGCGGCATCGCCTCGAAGAAGAAGCCAAACGCGCCGGCAACAAGTCCGATCTGAACGGCATGGGCGATAAGCAGGAGGAAACCGCTAAGAAGACGGGCGCCCTCAGTCAGAAGATGCAGCAGAGTTCCAAAGGCGGTCAAAAAGGCGATCAACAGGGCGGACAGCAGGGTGGCGAATCCCAGGGCGATCAGCAGCCCACGCCCGGCAAGGAGAACGTCGAGCAGGCCGAGCGACACATGCACGATGCGGCCGATGAGCTGCACCAGCAGAAACCTCAGGAGGGCTCGCAGAAGCAGGACAAAGCCATCGAGGAATTGCAGCACGCCCAGTCGGAATTGGAAGAGGCCCTCAAGCAGCTTCGCCGCGAAGAACGCGACGAGATTCTGCGCGATCTGGAGGCCCGCTTCCGGGAAATGCTGAACCGGCAGATGCCGATCAACAAGGCCACGACGGAGCTGGACGCCACTGGTCGCGAGCGCTTCGGCCGGCCGGAAGAGCTGCGACTGGCGGAACTGGCGACGGAACAGAACGCCCTGGGTGACATGGCCGCCACCTGCCTGCACATCCTGACGGAAGAAGGCACGACCATTGTGTTCCCGGCGATTTTGGAGCAACTCGCGGGCGACATGCATGCCGTCGGCGAGCGCCTGGCGGCCTTGAGCACCGGCTCCATCACGCAGGCGATGGAACAGGAAATCGTCACAACGCTCAATGAATTGATCGAGGCTGTCAAGCGCATGCAGCAGGAAAATCAGCAGCAGCAACAGGGCGGCGGTGGCGGCGGCGATCAGAATTCCCCGCTGCTGCCGACCTCGGCCGAGTTGAAGCTACTGCGCGCTTCGCAACTTCGCGTCAACCAGCGTACCACCGCGATCGAGCAGGCGCGCGGCGCGGGGACCGAAGCCGGCGACGCCCTGAGTAAATCGCTGAATCAGGTGAGCCATCGTCAGCGAGAAGTGGCCGACATCGCCACTAAGATACGCGACCGCGCCGAGCAACCCTAGTCAGAGCCCCCCACGCGAGTGGGGTGTTGCCGAAGCGCTGTTAGCGCCGAATGCAGGAGCTTCACGTGAGCAAATACCAACACCGACCGGCAGCAATCAGGGTGGCATGCGCAAGCGGCCTTATCGCTTGCCCGTGGCTCGCGTGCCTGTCACACTTACCCGTGCTAGTCATTTTCAGCGCACGGAGCGTTCGCGCTGACGACGCCGTCGTCGCGCGCTTCGTCGACCATGTGGCCGGCAGCGACCGTTTCGACGCCAAGGCCAAGGCTTTCGTTTCCGAACAGTGGCCACAGCGCCGGCAGGAAGGCGACTCGGAAGCATTCCTGCTGGAA
>DASXUA010000636.1:0-11337 GCA_036505095.1 Phycisphaerae bacterium | reverse complement strand
GAGGACGCGAAATCTGCCGGCGATTTTGCCCGCGCCGAGCAACTGCTGCGCGATCATTCGGCGGATGTCGATTCGGAGGTCGCCCGCACGTGCGCCGCTGCGCTGGAAATCATTCGCCGCATTCGCCTGGATTACAGTCTGACGCCCGACGGGCTGCTGACGAAACTTCGTAAGGACATTCCCGACGTCACATCAGATGACCTGGAGCGCTGGCGAAACGACGGCGGACTGCAATACCGGATGATCGACGGTCAGGTGCGCTACTTCAATCGCGAACCCAGCAACCTCTATCGCTTCTGCCCCCAAGCCAAATCGCGACGCGACGAACAGCACTCGGCCGAGCAGCCCACCAGCCAGCCCAAATCTGACTTCGTTCTCACGGACCATCTGGCCAGGCTGGTCGAAATTGGCGAAGCCGCCGACAACGCGGAGATTTTCCCCATCAAACACCACGTGACCTACACGCTGAAAGTCCACGACCATCACCCGCTTGTCAAAGCGGGGGCGCAGGTGCGCTGCTGGCTGCCGTTTCCACAGGAATACCGGCAGCAGAAGGACGTGCGGCTAGTAAACGCGAAGCCCGGCGCGCCAACTGTCGCGCCGAATGGATCGGCGCAGCGCACCGTCTATTTCGAGCAGACCGTCGAAGACCCCAGCCAGCCCGTCGAATTCTCGGCCGAATTCACGTACACCTGCTACGCCTATTATCCCAAGCTTGATCCGGCCAAGGTCAAACCGTACGACTCGGATAGCGCCTTCTTCAAGGAGAACACCGCCGAGCGCCCGCCGCACATCGTGTTCTCGCCCGAGGTGCGGCGCGTCGTCGCGGAAGTCTGCGGCGACGAGCGGAATCCGCTGGAGCGCGCCCGCAAGCTCTTCCGTTGGGTCAGCCGGAACATCCGCTACTGCTCCGAAATGGAGTACAGCACCATCCCGAGCCTGTCCGCCAAGGCGCTCGCGACTCAGCGCGGCGATTGCGGCGTGCAGGGGATCACGTTCATCACGCTCTGCCGGGCGGCCGGCATTCCGGCACGCTGGCAATCCGGCTGGGAGACGAAACCTGTCGGTTGGGACATGCACGATTGGGCCGAATTCTACATCGAGCCCTGGGGCGGGCTGCCGGCCGACCCCTCCTATGGTCTGCAGAGTCATCCCGATCCGCGCGTGCAGGAGTTCTACTGCGGCCATATGGATGGCTATCGCATGATCGTGAATCTCGATTACGGCCGCGCGCTGCATCCAGCCAAGACGAGCCTGCGCAGCGAGCCGAACGATTTCCAGCGCGGCGAGATCGAGATCGATGGCCGCAACCTTTACTTCGACGAATGGGACTGGACGTTCGACTTCAAGACGGAATTGCCGTCGCCCGCAGCGCCGCGCGCCTCAACGCCGGTCGGGCCGGAGGGCATAGGCACGCTCTACCTGCCATCCAGCTTCAAGCCGCGCGGCAGTCAGGTTGATCTGCTGATCCACTTTCACGGCGGCGCCGAACGCGTCGCGCAGGCCGCCGAGGAAGCTGCCGTCAGCGCCGCAGTTGTATCAGTCACTCGGCCGGGACTGTCGAAAGTCTATGAAGAACCGTTTTCGGACGACAAGCTGTTGGATGATCTGATCCGCAGCACTATGGACGCCGTGAACTCCAGCGGCCGCGTTGAGGCACCGGCGCGCCTCGGCCATCTGTATCTGTCGAGCTTCAGCGCCGGATTCGGCGCTTTGCGCGCCATCCTGCGAGTGCCAAGTTACTTCGAAAGAATCGATGGGCTGATCCTGGCCGATTCGCTCTACTGCGGTTACCAAACTCCCGCTCCCTCTCAGGGAGAGGGTGAGGGTGGAGAAGCATCAGCGCCTCGTCGCCCGGATGGTGCGAAGATGGCCGATTTCCACCGGTTCGCCAAGCAGGCCGCCGCGGGCGAAAAGTTCATGTTGCTGACTCACTCCGCGCAGATCCCTGACGGTTATGCCAGCACGACCGAAACCGCCGACGACCTGATTGCTTTTGTCGGCGCTCAGCGTGTGCCGGACGAATCGGCCGGCCCCGGTTCGATGCAGCGTCGCTCGCGCGCCGACCTGGGCGGATTTCATGTGCGGGGATTTGCCGGCGGCGAGGGGCAGCATCACGTCCAACACTTAACCAATCTCATTGCTTGGTATAAAATGCTCCCGACCGCGGGTGCGGGGGAAGACCGCGATCAGCGCGCGGAACATTAGACGGCCACCAACTGCAGCAGCGATGAGGAGCGCGGAAGATGCCCATCAACCAGGCGAAGCTCGACGAATTCATGGGGAAGGCGCTGGGCGAGTTCGGCGCGGCGATGAACACCGCGCTGGCCATCATCGGCGAGAAGTGCGGGCTGTACAAAGCTATGGCCGGCGCCGGCGGGCTCACGCCGGCCGAACTGGCCAAGCGCACCGGGACGGCCGAGCGCTATGTGCGCGAGTGGCTCGCCACCCAGGCCGCGGGCGGCTTCGTTACGTTCGACGCCGCGACCGCCCGATTCACGCTGCCCGACGAACACGCGCTGGCGCTGGCGGATGAGACCAGTCCGTATTATCTGCTCGGCGGATATCAGGTAATCCTGTCGATGATCCGCGACGAGCCCAAAATCGCTCAGGCCTTCCGCACGGGCGAAGGCGTGGCCTGGGGCGATCACGATCCCGGCTTGTATGAAGGTACCGAGCGCTTTTTCCGCCCAAACTACAACGCCCATCTGGTCAGCGAATGGATTCCGGCACTCGAAGGCGTCCAGGCCCGGCTACGCCGCGGCGCGCGAGTGGCCGACGTCGGCTGCGGCCACGGCGCCTCGACCATCATCATGGCCCAGGCGTTCCCGAATTCGAAATTCGTCGGTTACGACTATCATGAGCCGTCGATCGTCTGGGCCCACAAGGCCGCGCGCCAAGCCGGCGTCGCGGACCGCGTCAGTTTCGAAGTGGCCGCCTCGACCGACTACCCTGGTGTCGACTTCGATTTCGTGGCGTTCTTCGACTGCCTGCACGACATGGGCGATCCGATCGCCGCAGCCGCGCATGTGCGCCAGTCGCTCGCCAGGGACGGCACGTGGATGATCGTCGAGCCTTTCGCCAACGATCGCTTGCAAGACAATCTCAACCCGGTCGGGCGAGTCTACTACTCGGCATCAACGATGATCTGTGTCCCCGCATCGCTGGCCCACGATGGAATGGCCCTCGGCGCCCAGGCCGGTGAAGCCCGCCTGCGCGAGGTGGTCACCAAGGGCGGCTTCACCCGCTTCCGCCGCGCCGCCCAAACCCCGTTCAATCTCGTGCTGGAAGCTCGGCCGTGAGATTCACAACTCCGTCTCGTCAGGCCTCTCAAATAGGCGCTCGAGGTCTCGCGCTCCGTGTACCACGCGAATGACTTGGACGCCATCGTCCACGCGCCGATAAAAGATCAGGTACTTTCGCACCGGGTAGCTGCGGAACCCGCGACCGAGTTCCTGGCGAGATCGCCCAACGCCGGGCTGCTCCGCAAGCAATTCCAACTTTTTCAGAATACGACCGATGAAACGACGCGCAGCCGGTTCGCTATGGTGGGCAATGTATGCCCAGGTGCCTTCCAGGTCGTACGCGGCCTCCTCTGTGATGTCGATTCGGGCCACTAATCGCTCTTAGAGGTCATCGACGCCAGCCGCTTTCGGCCTTCTGACTGAATCCTGTCAAACAATTCTCCGAGCGTCTCGGTCGTGTAGGTCGCATACTCGCCGCGCTCCAGTTGCTTCAGGCCGATATCCAATTCAGCTCGCAACGCATCTAGCCGCTGCTGGCGAATGCGCTCTTTCAGACTCTGCCAGTCGGCAGTGGTAATCTCACGCCCGGCGGCCGCCGCCGTCTCGAGCAGTTCGGCTTCCAACTCGTGCTCAACCTCCAACTCACGCGCCTGCTGAATGATCACGCGCAGGTATTCCGCTTCGGAGGCATAGCCGTCCTTCACGCTTTGCGATTGCACGAATTGCTTCAACTCGTCCGGTAACGTGATGTTCACCGTTGCCATAGTTCGGTCCTCGTACGCACAAATCATAGACAATACTGGCGACCGTGACCAGTGGCGACGTGGGCATCACCAGTCGAGGTCGAGGGAATAGCGCAGCGCCTGGTCCGGCGAGAACGCTTGCTCATCGTCCAAGCGGGTCACACATTCGTCCAGCGGTCACCGCCCGTCGTTCCGCCAGATATGTCGTCCCTATCTGCCTACCAAGCAGGTTAACTCCACCTCTACAGGCGCTCCCATGGGGAGTTCGTTCACGCCCACTGCACTGCGCACGTGTTTTCCGGCGTCGCCGAACAACTCGCCGAGCAGATGGCTGGCACCGTTGGCAACCTTTGGTTGATCGGTGAAGCCCGGCGCACTGGCGACGTAGACGCAGACGCGCACGATGCGGGCGATGGCATCGATGCCGCCCGCCGCCGATGCGGCCGCCGCCAGCGCATTCAATGCGGCCGTCCGCGCCGCGGCCGCGCCCTGTTCCAGCGTCAACTCGCGACCGACCGCGCCGACCTGCGGCAGCTTTCCATTCTCGAATGGTAACTGCCCCGACGTGTACACCAGATCGCCGACGCGCAACGCCGGAACGTATGCGCCGATGGGTGCCGCAAGAGTCGGCAGCGTCAAGCCAAGTTCCTTCAGACGCGCGCTGGGTCTCATGTCGGCTCTTCCAGATCGAGGACGTCGAGCGGCTCCGCTTCCGCTGATTCCTCATCCAGTTCGTCAGCGTCCGCCAGGCGCAGCGCGGGAGCAGCATCGTCTGCGGTCGGCTGCTCGACCGGCTGCGAGCGGTAGTCCTCTTCGTTGACTTCGATCGGCGCCGCATCGAGCAGATGAATCGAGATCGGCCCGAACGGTTGCTCCTGCGTGGCGCGCACCCGCCGCTGCCGGATCAGCTCCAGCAGCGCCAGAAACAGGCCGATGAGCTGCGACTTGGTACGGCCGTCGAAGATTCGCTCGAACAGCAGCGATCCGCCCGAGCGGTCCAGAAAATCGACCACGTCGGCCGCGTGCAGCGCGATGGGCGTGTCGTCGTAGACGACCTCGTGCGGACGTTGCCGCTGACCGGTGGCCTCCAAGAGCTTGTTGAAGGCGGTCAGCAGGTCCCAGACCTGCACCTCTTCGATCTCGACCGCCGCGTCGCGCTGCGGATCGGCGGGCCGGCGCGCGTGCTTCAGCGCCTGCTGCTCGGCCGCCGACTGCAGGGCCCGCGCCGCATCCTTGTATTTCTTGTACTCCAGAAGCTGCCGCACCAACTCCAGCCGCGGATCGTCGAATTCCTCCGGCTCTTCGGCCTCCGGCGGCGTCGGCAGCAGCGTGCGCGACTTGATCTCCATTAGCGAGGCGGCCATCACCAGGAAATCGCCCGCCAGATCCGGATCGATCCGCTCCAGCAGACGCACATAAGCGCAATATTGCTCGGTGATGCGCGCGATCGGAATGTCGTAAATGTCGACTTCCTCGCGCCGGATCAAAAACAGCAGCAGGTCCAGCGGACCGTTGTAGACTTCCAGATCGACGCGGTAGGGATTCAAGGTTTAAGCTTTCCGCAGGTAATCGCGACCAGCATCGGTCGGCGCGCCCGCCGCGCGGACGATACGTCGGACGCGCCGCCGGTGTCAAGCTTGACGGCCTGCGCCCGGTCGGCAATACTAACCTGATTCCGGCACGGTCGGTCTATGGATATTAACAGCATCAGCGCGCTCGTCATCGACGTGGATGGCGTCCTGACGGACGGCGGTCTGCATTACGGCGTGGAACAGACCTCGGGTCCGGGCGCCGCTGAACAATCCAAGACCTTCTGCGTGCAGGATGGCGTGGCGGTCAAGCTATGGTGTGCGGCCCGCGGCCGAGTCGCAGTCCTCTCGGGACGCACTTCGCCCTCCGTGGCCGCGCGCGGGCGGGAACTGGGAATTGAGATGATCGTGCAGGGCAGCGATGACAAACTTGCGGCCTTCGAGCGCATCTGTGCCGAGTGGTCGCTCGATCCGCGCTGCGCCGCGTACATGGGCGACGATCTGCCCGACGTGGCGCCGCTGCGCCGCTGCGGTTTTCCGATCGCCCCGGCCAACGCCGTACCGGCCGTCAAGCGCGTGGCGCAGTTCATTACGCAGCGCCGCGGGGGCGACGGCGCCGTGCGCGAGGCCGTGGAATGGCTGCTGTGCAAGCAACAGCGTTGGAAAAACCCGGCCACGCCGGCCAGCCAATCGGAAATTGGAAATCGGAAATCGGGAATTCCATTGGGGTGATTCATGCCGTCAGAACAACGGGCCCACGGCTCGATGCGAGCTCTGATTCTCGTGATGTCAACGCTGGCGACGATTGGCGTGCTGTTCGCCGCGTATCAGTTCATCACCGCGCCGCCGCCCGGCCAGGCGGCGCCGCAGGTTGCGCAGCAAATGGAGCAGGCCGTCGACCTGCCGACGGCTAACACTTCGGACCAGCCGATCCGCATCGGCAGTGCCATTAACCTGCAGCCCGGCCGGCGCGTGGTGGTGCGTGACTACGACGCCCAAACCGGTCAGGGCCGCTTCGTGCTCGAAGTCGCCGCGTGGGCGCCCGTTCCCAACACGACCGACGAATGGGAGCTGGACGCTCCGCGCATCGGCCTGCGCTCGCACAACGGCCAAGCCATCGACGTCACCGCCGAGCACGGCCGCCTCGAGCTGCGCCGCGGCGACCACGAGCGGCTCGTTCCGCGGCGCGGCCGGCTGTGGGGCGACATCAAGATCACCATCGACCGCCTCTCCGCAGCCGAGCGGCAGAACCTGTCCCCCGAGCAGCGCGACGCCCCGCCCGGCGAAGAGCGGCTCGTCCACGTGGAAGCCGAGGATGTCGACTTCGATCTGGAATACGCGCGGGTGACGTCGGCCGGCCGCATCCGCGTGCGCTCGGCCGAAGCTGCGATTGCCTTCACTGGGCTTGCGCTGCGTTACAACGATTTCGATAACACGATTGAAAACCTGGAGATTCCGACCGGTGGCACCATCGAGTTGATGGGCCGCGGCAATGTATTTCGCCTGGCCGTGCCGGGCACCTCCACCGCTGTCGAGAAGGAAACGCCGCTGGCCAGCGCCGCGCCAGTCGAGCCGCCGCGTTCCGCGCGGCGCGCCAAGCCCGCGGTAGCACCTGATGGCTTGCCGCTCTTCGAGCCTGACGAACCCAAGACGGCCAAGCCCCGTCCGATCGTGACGTATCGGGCCATATTTCACGATTCGGTTGACATCGAGCAACGCGATAACATCCAGGCCACCGGCCGCCTGCGCACCGATTTACTCGAATTGCTCTTCGACTTCGGCCAACCGCAGCGCGAAGCCGTCAGCCGCGGGCAGAGTCCGGCTCAATCCGCCGATTCGTCGGAATCGGCATCTGCCACCGCGAGTGCAAGTGAGCGCTCCGCAACTGCCTCCAAAATAAGCAGTCGCCCCGGCGACGCGTCCGGCGAGCGCATGATCGTGACTTGGACTGGCCCGCTCAAGGTGGATCTGGTGCCCGAGTCGCAGGACCCGGACCTAACTTCCAAGGGTCATCGCATGCACGCGACCGCGACCGGCGACGCCGTCCAGATTTGGAGCCCTAAAGGCGAGGCCATCTGCGGCAAACTGGATTTTTATCAGGAGACGCAATTCGTCGAGCTGCTGCCGCGCGCCGCAGCGCCAGACCAGACCGTCGTGATCCGCTCGGCCGACAACGGCCAGATCGAGGGCCGCGCCGCCCGGTTCAATAGTACCGCCCACACCGGAACAATCACTGGCCCTGGCCGGCTGCTCGACGTGCGCGGTGGTGCGGGTCTCGCTCCGGCGGCGGCCGCCCAAGATGCACCCGCCGCTGAAATTCAGTTCGGCGAGCGGCTCGATATTCAACTCGCGACCGCCGAACTGACCAAAACCGATTCTGACACCGGAGCCGTTACCGTCGAGAAGCACGAGTACCTCCAGAAAGCCACTCTCGTCGGAGGCGTGCGGATTGCCCAGGCGGAGGGCGTGCTTTCCGCCGGCCAGGTGGACGCCGAATTTACTCCGTCACAGCCGGGACAGCCGCCGGGCCAGACGATTCAGCATCTGTATGCCAAACAGGACGTGCATCTGACGCGCGGCGCGGACCGCATCAGCAGCGATGAGTTGGAAATTGAAACCGGTCCGGATGCGGCCGGGCAATTGGTCCCGCGCCGCGCCATCGCCCGCGGCAACCCCGTCGCCGAGCAGGGCCAGCGCCGCATCAGCGCCGCGCGTGAAATGACCGTCGATCTCATCCGCATCGAGCGCCCGCCGGAAGCCCTGCCCACGCTCGAGCAGGCGCGTGAAATCGCCCGCCAGCGCGGTCTGGATCCCGACCAGATCGATTGGGAAGCGCAGCGCGCCCGTTTCGAGAAAAGAAACCAACGCTATGACCTGGGGCTGGCGCGCTTGCAGGCCTCCGGCGAAATCATGGTGACCGATCCCGCGCAGCCGCTGGAGGTGATCGGCGAATCAATCGATTGCCGTTTCGCCGACGGCCGCAAACTCGAAACCGCCTACGTTGTCGGCCCGGCCTCCGGCCCGGCGACCGTCAAGATCGAGAACGCCGCCATCATGGGCCGGACCATCGAGCTGGACGCCACGCGCCCGTATGCTCATGTTCCCGGCGCCGGTCGCCTGTCCTTCATCACGCAGCAGGACCTCGACGGCAAGCAACTCGACAAGGCGACCCCGGTGGTGGTCACCTGGTCGCACGACATGACTTTCCGCGGCAATGGCTCGGGAAGTTCCACGGCCACGTTTCTGGGCGACGTGCACGCGGTGAGCGAAGACAGCACCTTCGATGCGCCCGAAATGTCGATTGATTTTGTCGATGCCCCCCGGTCCGAGACGCTCGCCGCCAACGACGCTGCTGCAGCCGGCGGCGCGGCCGGGCCCGCGGGCTGGGCATTCCTGGCGCCTCTTACGGCGCGCTTCACGTTGACGCCGCGCGCGCCGGCGCACGCGGCGCGCCGGGAGCGCTCACATTCCCGCGGCGCAGACCGCGCGCTGGAAATGGCAACCGCCGTTGGCGCGACGTGGTGCATCAATGCGTATCCGACCGCGACCACGGCCGGCCTGCTGCTGGCCCCGTTGATTTCCAACTCGTTGGCCGGCCAGCCCGGCCAGCCCCGTTCCGATCCGCTGCGGATAGACGGCTTCGCCGCCCGGCAGCCGGTGTACATCCTGGCCTCCGGCGGCGTCGTGGCGCTGACCAGCAACCCCAACCCGCGCACCGGCAATCTCGATTCGCGAGGCCGCATCACTGGACAACGCCTGGCGATCGACATGCGCTCGAAGGTGATGAAGATCGAGGGCGCCGGTAATCTCTTCATCGAAGACTATCAGCTTCCGCAGCCTGACAAATCGGCCGGCGAGAAAACGCGCACGCCCTTCGGTGGCGCCGGGTCAGACGGTCCGTCGCAAACCTATGTCGCCTGGGCGGGCTCGATGTCCTATGACTACGCCAATTACGGCGCGAGCTTTGAGCGCGAGGTCACGCTCATTCATCGCAGCGGCTCGAAAATTGTTTACGGCGATCAGATCTTTGCGGTGGATAAGGTCGCCGCGGCCGCCTTCGCCAAAGGCCGCGACGCTCAATTGAACGCCGATCAATTGTTGGTCGCCTTCACTCGGCCCGAAGATCGCGCCCGCGCCCCGGGCGTCGGCCGCATGAGCGGTGCGGAGTTCCGCCAGTTTCAGGCCGAAGGCAACGTGTACTTCGAGGACTCGGGCGTCAGCGCAACGGCCACGCGCATGTCCTACCATCGCCAGCAGAATACGCTCTGGATTTACGGCAAGCAGGGCCTCGACGCCGAGATCATCGACCAGCGCCGCGGCTACTGGAGCCTCAAGAGCCCCGAAATCCGTTGGGATCGCACGACCGGACGTATCGAATCGGCCAACGCGCGCCTCATCGGTAACTGAGCAGTGCGCGTCGGCGACCTGAACGGCTCGCGCCGGCCCGTCCGTCGAGTCGGCCTAGCCGTGCTCAAGCGCGCATGTTCAGAACCGCGAGCGTAAGCGAGCGTCATGGAGCGCCAGTTCGTTCTTGACGCACACACATACTTGCGCCGCCGCCTGCGCGAGCCACCGCGGGCTGGCGCCGCGCGGCTACCGATAGTCGTGGAGCGCTCTCCGCCGCGGCGGATCGCGGTTCTGATCGACCGGCCCGTGCTTCACCATTTCTTGAAGATGAAGAACACCGCTGCCAGGATCAGCCCGAAGCCGACCAGATAGTTCCAGCGGAGTTCCTCTTTCAGGTAGGTGACCGAAAAGACGGAAAAGATCACGAGCGTAATGACCTCTTGAATCGTCTTGAGCTGGGCCGCACTGAATTGGTAGTGCCCGATCCGATTGGCGGGAACCTGGAAGCAGTATTCGACAAAGGCGATGCCCCAACTCGCCAGGATCGCCTTGAAGAGCGGCGTGCTCTTGTAGTTCAAGTGCCCGTACCAGGCGAAGGTCATGAACACGTTCGAGATCGTCAGAAACACAATGGTCAGCATTCCAGTCAGCCTCGCTTACAGTGGGTGTGCCCAGTATTTCGGACAAGCGCGAAGACGGCCGAAACGACCGCCAAGACGCCATAATAGAACCGCCAAGACGCCAAAGTCGCCAAGATGATTAGGTCCGCTTGGCGGACGTGCGCTGGTCCTCCTCTGCTCTTGGCGTTCTTGGCGTCTTGGCGTCTTGGCGGTTGAATGTTGGCGTCCTGGCGGTTGCACCCAAATCTGGCCTTACCCCCATACACTCTGGGAAAAACACCGCGTTTGCCATCCACGTCCAGACCCGCTATCCTAAGCGAGGAGGGGTCACACCCCCACGGGGTTATCGGAATCAGCGGTCTGACCGGACCGTGACGCGGAGCAAGGCGCACATGAGCTTACGCCCTGTCTTGCGGCACATCTGCGGGTGTGTCGCCACTGTAAGTGTCGCCGCAGCGGGACTGCCCGCGCGCGCCCAATCGCCCGGCGACCTGACCGTCACCGATTTCTTCCTGCCCGGGACGCAGCCCGGCGAGCTTTATGAGACCATTCTGGCCCCCTCAGCCGGTTGCGCCTTCTGCCACGGCGTGTTCGAGGACAACTCGACCAAGATCTGGAAAGAGTGGCAGGGCAGCCTGATGGCCCAATCCGCCCGCGACCCGCTGTTCTACGCTTGCCTCGCCATCGCCAATCAGGACGTGGCCCATTCCGGCGACTTGTGCATCCGCTGTCACTCGCCCAAGGCCTGGCTGGAAGGCCGCTCCACTCCGACCGACGCCTCGGCCTTCATCGACGCCGACCGCGATGGCATCAATTGCAATTTCTGTCATCGCCTGGTCGATCCGGTCTATCA
>DASXUA010000635.1:0-1661 GCA_036505095.1 Phycisphaerae bacterium | reverse complement strand
CGTGAAGCCATGCCACCCACCGCGCGGCGCTGCGCGCGGCGGGCCTGCCGCTAAACGTGATTGACGCCATGTCACGGCAACGCTATGGTCGCTAACGTCGGAGTGGGACGCTTTGATCTGGCAGACCTTCAACGGCACGATCGTCAATGCGAGCGCGGTGGGCGTGGGCACCCTGGCCGGCTTGTCCCTTGGACGACGTCTGCCGGAGCGCTATCAGCAGATTATTCTTACGTCACTTGGGCTGGTCACGGTGATGCTGGCGATCGACGCCGGGGCACTGCGGATGAACGCAGCGGCGCAGCGCTTTCAGCCGCCCGAGCCGGCCGGGCGCGGTTACGGCGCACGCTTGGCGATGGTGACCGTCGGGTCCCTGCTGGCCGGCGCGGTGCTGGGTACGGCACTGCGCCTGCACGAACGGCTCGAGGCCATCGGGCATCGCCTGCATGCGCGGTTCGGCGTGGAAGGGCAGAAGTCGCTGGCCGAGGGTTTTCTGACGGCGAGCGTGCTGTTCTGCGTTGGACCGCTGACGCTGCTGGGCTGCCTGGCGAATGGAACCCAGGGAGACCCGACGTACCTGTACATCAAGTCGTTTCTGGACGCATTCGCGGCGATGGCTTTAACGGCCGCCATGGGACTCGGCGTGGCGTTCAGTGTGATAACGGTGGTGTTGTTCCAGGGCGGGCTGGCGCTGGGGGCGCGCTGGCTGGCGGGCGGGATCCCCGAGCTGTCACGTGAATTGATGAACGTGGTCGGCGGTTACGTGCTCTTCGCGACCGGGCTGACCCTGTTGGATATCAAGAAAGTGCCCGTGGCGAACTTGCTGCCAGGGATATTTCTGCCGCCGATCGTGGTATGGGCGGTCGAGCAGGTCTGGCCGCACTCGCTAATTCACTAGCGCCGCCGGCAACCATCGCCTCCAAAGGCGACGAAAACGTGGAAGCCTCGTCCGACAATCCGTTGATGCCGCATCATGCTCCGCCGGACGTGCGGCGGGCCGTCCTGTCCGTTCTGGAGGATTCGCTCTCGTGCAGCGGCGATTTCGGCTGCCCGTATTTGCCCGGGCGCGTGGCGCGCAGCGAAGGCTTTCATGTCGATTCGCTGGCGGGCGAGTGGTATCGCTGGCTGCTGGATCGGGGGTTCCGCCGCAGCGGTCATGTGATCTATCGCCCGGTGTGCCGCGGCTGCGGCGAGTGCCGTCAAATCCGGGTGCCGACGGCCGAATTTCAGCCGACGCGCTCGCAGCGCCGCGTGAGGCGCCGCAATGTCGACGTGCAGGTCAGCAGCGGCGCGCCGCAACTGGATGAGGAGCGCTGGCGCCTCTACTGTGCTTATCTCAACGCGCGGCATGATGGCTCGATGTCGCGCACGCGCGCGGCGTTCGTCGATTTTCTGTACGGCTCGTGCATCGAGACGCAGGAAGTTTGTTACCGGCTCGACGGACGCTTGGTGGGCGTCAGTATCCTCGACGTGGTCCCGGACGCGTGGAGTTCCGTGTACATGTTCTACGACCCCACCGAGCAGCGCCGCAGCTTGGGCACCTATTCAGTCTTGTGGGAAATCGAGGAGTGCCGGCGGCGCGGCATCGCTTACTATTACCTCGGCTATTACGTGGCCGGTTCGCCGACGATGGCCTACAAGGCGCGCTTCGCTCCGCATGAGCT
>DASXUA010000634.1:0-10385 GCA_036505095.1 Phycisphaerae bacterium | reverse complement strand
CCCAGGGAGGACTTCCCGCCGGTGGCAACCACGGGTAAGCCTTACCCAGGCTACATTAGCCTTGCCGGCGGGAAGTATTTCATACCTCCAAACACCAGCATTGTCTTAACTGGCTACCATCCACCGTCCCTTCGGGACGAGAACAGCATACCGAGATTCGCTGACCGCCATGACGCGCGCCATCCTGAACAGTACGATAATCCGATGTTTGCGACCGAACTCACCTGCTGGTCCTGCCGAAAGTCATATTCCCTCACGAAACTGATGAACCTGTGCACGTGCGGCGGACCGTTGCGCGTGGAATATGATCTCACCGCAGTGCGCCGGCACGTGCGGCGTGACGCAATCACGGCGCGGCGGGGCGGACTATGGCGCTGGCGCGAACTGTTGCCGCTCCCCAAAGACGCCGAACCGATCACGCTGGGCGAAGGCGGTACGCCGCTGCTGAGAAGCGGCCGGCTGGCGGAGAGCTGCGGCGTGGGCGCGCTGCACGTCAAGGACGAAGCACTGAATCCGACCGGCTCGTTCAAGGCCCGCGGCATGAGCGTGGCCGTCTCGATCGCGCG
Source organism: Phycisphaerae bacterium (assembly GCA_036505095.1). Classification (GTDB taxonomy): domain Bacteria; phylum Planctomycetota; class Phycisphaerae; order UBA1845; family UBA1845; genus DASXUA01. Next base: position 9,819 of record DASXUA010000634.1, on the reverse strand, counting down.
TCATCTCGGCGCGCAGAAGCTCGCGGTCCCCTCGGCTGGCAATGCCGGCGGCGCACTGGCCGCTTATGCGGCGGCCGCCGGACTGGAGGCGCACATTTTCATGCCGCACGATGTCCCCGCCGCGAACCGGCTCGAGTGCGAACTAGCCGGCGCGCACGTGACGCTCGTAGACGGGCTAATCAGCGATTGCGGCCGACTGGTGGCCGATCGCGCTCCGCGCGAAGGGTGGTTCGACGTATCGACGCTGAAAGAGCCCTACCGCGTCGAAGGCAAGAAGACGCTGGGCTATGAGATCGCCGAGCAACTCGGATGGACTCTGCCGGACGTAATCGTCTACCCCACGGGCGGCGGAACGGGCCTGATCGGGATGGATAAGGCATTTGATGAACTCTCGACGCTCGGTTGGCTCGCGAACGATCGCCGGCCCCGCTTTGTGGCCGTTCAGTCCGCCGGCTGTGCGCCCGTTACACGGGCTTTTGAGCAAGGCCAGCCGCGATGCACGGCTTTCGAGAACGCGTCAACCAAAGCCGCAGGCCTGCGTGTGCCGAAGCCGCTGGCGGATTTCGTGATCCTGGAAATACTTCGACGATCCGCAGGCACGGCGATCTCTGTCAGCGACGACGCGCTGCTTGCGGCCGCCCGCGAGTTGAGCCGCGCCACTGGAATCTGCGCCTGCCCCGAAGGCGGCGCCTGCCTGGCGGCCACGCGCCAACTTGCCGGCAGCGGCTGGATTCGGGCAGACGAGCGTGTCGTGATCTTCAATACCGGCTCAGGGTTGAAGTACGCAGAAGTATTCTCGAGTCGAGAATCCTGAGCTGCGACGACTCCCATCCCGAGCGACCCACCCATCCTCGGTTTTGGCACTTGTCGTGCTGTAGAGTTCGTGTGACTGGCAGTCGCGGACCGACGCCCATCGGTCAGCCGTGATGTAATGCCGGCTGGTCTCCACCAGGCCGGCCCGGGGAAGGAGCCACGCTATGACAAAATGCCGGAGGGAGGCGTGCAACGTACCACCCGTTCTAACCGTTGTTATTTTACTAAGCGCCTTGGGCGTGCTCGCGCCCGCCTGCCAGCCGCCGCGAAGCGGCCGCGGAAACCAGACGTCAGTCGCATCCACATCCACGGCTTCGCTCGAGTTCATGCCGGTGGCCAGTCTCGAGTTGGCGATCGGCAGTCCGAGCATGGTCGCCGTGAGCGCCGCGCTCTCCGACTTGCCGCCGCGACGGCCCGCATCCGGGCAGGCGGCACTCGCTCCGACCAACGTAAGCATCAGCAAACGGCCGAGTGGCACACCGCCAGGGAATGCCTGCGCCGCGCACGTGACATTGCTCATCGCGCCGGAAGGCCATCCCGATGCGTGCGCCAGCAGCGTCGAGCTGGCGACATTCACCATCACGCTGACGCCAGCCGGCGACGACTTCACCATCGATCCTCCGTCCGTCTCCATCTCGCCGTCGGCGCTCGACCTGCTTCTGGCGGGCAATGTCCAGATTTGCGCGCGCGCCGACGCCAACTTCGTGGGCGGCCTGCAAATCAGCGGCCTCGAGTTGACCTTCGACCTGGTAAGACCGTCAGAGTCGGGGAACCAGCGCCCGGCGCCGCCGCCTACTAACATCGGCATCATCGTGCTCAGCCAGGCGGCGACCGGCATTCTCAGCCTGCCGCGTGAAAGTCATTCCTACGCCTTCAACGCGCGCGTCGGCGATCGAATGCTGGTCGACGTGACCACGATGGGCTTGAGTCCGTTCGCGCGCATCCTCCGTCCGGATGGTTCGCTGCTATGCAGCGCCGAGTCATCCTCGTCGTCGCGGCTCTCGAACGTGTGCGTCACTGACGTGGCCGGAACGTACAACGTGGTGGTCGGCGATCTGAATGGCCGCACCGGCGAGTACGGGCTGTTCGCGCAGCGTGCCAGCGAAGTCGTGGGCTCGGCGTTGCTGGTTCTGGGACGAGCGGCTGCGGCCACGCTCGCCAATTTCGGCGCACGGGATACCTACGTCTTCAACGCCAATCCCGGCAACCGCATGCTGCTGACCATGAACAGCGTGGGCCTGAGCCCCTCGGTGCGCATCTTCCGGCCGGACGGCACCTCGTTGTGCACAGCCGAATCGTTCACGTCCAACAATGTATCCGCCGAGTGCGTCACCGATGCCAGCGGCACTTACAGCATCGTGGCCGGCGACACCCAGGGCCGGACCGGCGACTACGGAATTTTCCTCCAGCGCACCAGCGAGGTCGTCGGTTCCTCGCTGCTGGTGCTGGGGCAGGCCGATTCGCGCACGCTGGATCCGCTCGGCGCTCACGCCACCTATGTCTTCAACGCCAATCCCGGCGACCGCATGCTGCTCACGTTGAACACCCTGGGCCTGAGTCCGTCGGCGCGCATTTTTCGCCCCGATGGCACGCCCATGTGCGCGTTCGAATCGTTCTTGTCGCCGAGTGTTGCCGGTCTGTGCACGGTCGATGCCTCCGGCACTTACAGCATCGTCGCCGGCGATATCAACGGACGTATGGGTGACTACGGCATTTTTTTGCAGCGTATGAATAACGTGGTGGCCTCGATGCTCATCGTGCTCGGCCAGCCGGTCGCTGCCACATTAAGCAGTTTTGGCGCGCGGCACACGTATACGTTCAATGCCAACCCCGGCGATCACATGATTGTCAGCATGAGCGGGATGAACGTGGACCCGTCGGTGCGTGTCTATCGCCCGGACGGCTCGTTATTCTGTGCCCTCGACTCTTTCAGCGCGCCGAGCGTCATCGATCTGTGCGCGGTGGACGCCAGCGGCACGTTCAGCATGGTGGTCGGCGACCCGAACGGGCGCACCGGCGATTACGGCCTCTTCATCCAGCGCACCGGCAATCCGCCCAATACCACGTTTCTGAATGCGGGCGATGCGGTCTCGGCCACGCTCGGCACCTTCGGCGCGCGGAACAGCTTTGCGTTCAACGGCAGTGCCGGCGATCGTTTCACGATCAGCCTGAACTCGCAGAATCTGATTCCGTTCGCGCGCGTCTACCGCTCCGACGGGACGCCGGTGTGCGCGATTGATTCGCCATCGTCGAGCGGTGCGTCGCAGACGTGTGACATCGAGCTGACCGCGCCGTACACCATCGTGGCCGGCGATCTAAACGGCCGAACCGGTACGTACACCATCACACTGACGCGCGCCGGTCCCTAGCCCACAGCGTGGCCGGTCATTAACGATCCACAAAAACCCGCGACTCTTCGAGCACCCCCAACGCATCGCGCACACCACTCAGCAGCGCATCGAGGTCTACCGGTTTTTCGAAAACCTTGTAGATCCACAGCCCGCGCGCATTCTGCTCCAGCAGCGGTCGCTTCATGCCCGTCACGAAAATGATCGGAGTTCCGGGCCGAATCGTTTGGAGATGATGCGCCACATCCAGTCCGTCGATTTCGACTTCACGATCCTTGAGCAGCCAGTCGGTGATCAGCAGATCAGGCCAATAGGCATCCACGCTCCGGAGCGCCTCGCGCGGACCGGCCGCGCAGCGCACCTCGTGCCCCTCGTCCAAGAGCGCCTGTGCCAACAGCGCGCTATACGCCCGGTCATCTTCAACCACCAGGATATGCGCCACAACGCGCCTCTGCTGCCGTTCCCCCTTCAAGGCCCCGAGCGCCACGTGCTACAGCCGTGCACGGTGCGCCACTCATTTTGGCGCGCTCCACGCGCCCGGCGGCGATTCCCAGCCGTCCCGCGCTGCCACAGCGCTGCAGATTCCTTGGGCAAGCCGCATGCCCGCCCGACTGTTTTCGCCGAACCGAGCCATACGCTGACACTGAAGTGGGATTCCGCGCCGAGCTGAACTGGGCGACATAGGACTCGAACCTATGACCTCGTGGGTGTGATCCACGCGCTCTAACCAACTGAGCTAGTCGCCCGACTCACCACCTTATAGCCGTGCGCTACGCGAAGGGCAAGACACGAGCGGGCCCGACGGGTGTGCCCAGATTTTCGGGCATCCGCCACGATGCCACCATTGAACTACCAAGACGCCAAGAACGCCAAGAGCAGAGGAGGGCCAGTCCCGGCGCGCGCCGGGGGTCCGCGAAGCGGACCTAATCATCTTGGCGACCTTGGCGCCTTGGCGGTTTTATCATGGTGTCTTGGCGCTCGTTTGGCCATTTCGCTTGCCGAATTATTGGGCACACTCCGCCCGACTGCTTCGTGTTGCCCGGCGCCAGGAGCAGTCGACCGCCGCCGACCGCCGGTTGCCGAGCGACCGCTGACATGACAAGATGCTCCGGCCATGCGGAAGCCGTGAATCCGCTCAACGCGAGTGACATGGTAATGGAATCCTAGTGGACGAAGTAACGGCCAAACACCTCAGCTCGTTTCAGCTCGCCGGGCGCACGCTGCTGGCGTGCCGTTGCAACAACTCACATTCGGGAAATCTCTCCGTCCGCGACGGCGCGCGTGTGATCATCACGCGCACGCGATCGATGCTGGGGCAACTCGAGGCGCACGATCTGGTAGTTGTGGATCATGAGCCGACGGCCGAGCAGCGCGCCCGCGCCAGCTCAGAATTGAACGTGCATCTGGCGATTTATGCCCAAAGCGCGCATCGCGCGGTCGCACACGGCCATGCGCTTGCGGCCGTCGCGGTGGGCTGGATTACGGATCGCTTCGCTCCCATCGACGTGGAAGGCGCCTATTACTTCGGTTCGGTGCCGGTCATTGAGTGTCATCCCGCCACGATGCACGCCACTACCGCGAAGGCCGTGGCGGGGGCATTGGCGCACGCGCCGCTGGTGATCCTACGCGGACACGGTGTTTTTGCCGGGGGTGCGACGCTCGAGCAGGCCATGCAGCGCATCACCAGCATCAACGATTCGGCCGAGCTGTTTATCCGCGCGCAGCAGCTCGGTGCCGATCTCGACGCACTGGCGCGCAAGCCGTACCTGGATTTCAGTTGGTTGAAGTCCTGACGTACGTGCCGCGGGTAAGCATGCTTGCGCATGAACATGGCTACCCGGCTGCGCCGTGAAGCCATGCCACCCACCGTCAGGGAGCGTCGCTGCGAGACTTCGCCTAGCGTTCGCGCGTTTCGATCTGCTCGGTGATCAATTCGGCCATCAGCTTGCGTGAGGTGCTGTCCATCTCCAGCAGGGCGCGTTCGAAGCGTTCCACCCGGCGTTGCTGGTCGAGGTAGTTGCGGATATCCGGGACGAGCCGCACGGCATCCAGGACGATCCCGCGCAGGTCGCACAGCGATTCGGGCATGTCGGCATTCGCGAATTCGCCGATGCGGCCCGTGAGCCGGGTCAGCTCGCGCAGCCAGTTCTCGAAATCGTTCTCGTGCTTGAGGTAGGCCTGCGCATCGGAGATCAGCAGCGCGCGGATCACGTCGAAATCGCCCGGCGTCAGCGGGTCGCCATTCTTCAGCCGGCGAATCGCGGAGCGCGCTTCGGCGGCCACGAGCGCCTGGAAAGCCTCGCGCACCAGAGCCTCGAAGCGGCTGAGATGGCGCTCCAGCGTCTCGAATTCCTCGCAGGCGCGGCTGGCGACCGCCTCGCCCACCTGACGGCGAATGGATTCCACTTCGTCCGCGATTCCGATGCAATCAACCGTGGGCATAAGGGCGACTCCTCATTTTTGTGGCTCGATCTACGCTCGAAGATATCGGATGCGCGCCGGCCGACCGTGAGGAATCGCCGACGTTTGGACGCGGCTGCTGGGTCCGATTACGATACCCCTGATGGAGCGCAAGGGCGTGGAAAAGATCGTGATCGTCGGTTCCGGGCCGGCCGGCTGGACCGCGGCCATTTACGCCGCGCGGGCCAACCTCCAGCCGTTGTTGTTCGCCGGCCGCCCCAAACAGATTCCCACGACCATTCTGCCCGGCGGGCAGCTCATGCTCACCACCGAGGTCGAGAACTATCCCGGCTTCCCGCACGGCGTGACCGGTCCGAAAATGATGTCGTATTTTGAGCAGCAAGCCGTCCGCTTCGGAACACGCATCGTGACCGACAGCGGCGCGACGCCGGACGTTTCCAATGCCGACGACGGCCATTCGTATCAATATCAGGACTGCATCACGGTCGATTTTTCCGCCCGCCCCTTCCGTCTGATCGCCGAGGACGACAAGGAATACCGCGCTCACGCGGTGATCGTCGCCACCGGGGCGACTGCCAACTGGCTGGGTCTGAAGAATGAGATGCGGCTGGCCATGAGTGGTGGCGGCGTCAGCGCCTGTGCCGTGTGTGACGGCGCGCTGCCGATGTTCCGGGAAAAAGTGCTGGCGGTGGTGGGCGGTGGCGACAGCGCCATCGAGGAAGGCTCCTACCTCACCAAGTTTGCCAGCAAGGTGTACCTCGTGCACCGTCGCGACGAGTTGCGCGCCAGCAAAATCATGCAGCAGCGCGCCTTCAATAATCCGAAGCTGGAGATCCTCTGGAACAAGGGCGTGTTGGACGTGCTGGGCGACCAACACATCACCGGCGTGCGCCTGGTGGACACGCGCACGGCCCTTGAGTCGGAGTTGGCGGTGGGTGGGTTGTTCCTCGCCATCGGTCATACGCCGGCCACTGAATTTCTGCGCGGACAGCTCGAGCTGGACGCGAAGGGCTACGTGCGGCTGACGCAGCCGCCGCGTTCCTACACGAGCGCCGCGGGCGTGTTCGCGGCCGGCGACTGCGCTGACAGCGTCTATCGCCAGGCCGTGACCGCCGCCGGCATGGGCTGCGCGGCGGCTATTGATGCCGAGCGCTGGCTGGCGGAACACGGAATCCACTGATCATTGCGGATTGCGAATTGCGAATTGCGGATTGAAGGATGCGAATACGATGCGTAGGTTCGTTTTGAGTGGCACAGCGCGCGTGGTTCGATGGAGCCCCGGAGTGGACGTTCGACAATTCGCAATCATTACGGCGCTGGCCTGCGGGCCGCTGTTCTCCGGTTGCGGCGGCAGCGAATTTGGCGAGTCGGTCAGCGTCCCGCAGGAACGCCATACGGGCGTGGCCGATTACTTCTCCGCGGGGCAGACCGTGACGCTGCCGAAAGACGCGCCCTTTAATGTCGCCGATGCTCAGCGTGGTTCCAATGGCGGCGGCACGTCGGAATCTCACGCGGACCCGGCCGGAAAGGCGTCGTGCTGGGCTTCGGCTCAGAAGGGCGGCGATGCCCGCGCGGAGTTTCAGCTTGGCCAGGTGATCGATAACCGTGGCAGCACGCCGCTTGAGGCCACCGTGCGTGTCCGCGTTGAATATGCCTATAGCTTCGAGGGCGATCGGCTCATTCGCGACCGCGCCCCCGACAGCTTCGGCCTGAAGTTCTACATCATGGATTCCGACAAACGCGTTCTGAACCGGGTCAAGCTGGCCGAGTTGACCGACGCGCTGGGTCCCAAAGGCTGGTCCGGAGTGCAGACGCAGACGTTTGACGTGCGCTTCGCGCCCGGCCTGGCTTATCACCTCGTGCTCGCCGGCCGGGTCGAGGTCGGCAGTACCGAATCGTATCCCGCCGCGGGACGGATCGATGTGCAGTCGCTGCAGATCGAGTTGCTGCCCCGTGGCGTCGCCGCGCGCTAATCGACGGGCGAGCGCCCGCGGCGCGCTTTTCTGGAGGAGTTCAAGGAGAACGGACTGATGATGCCTTCCACGAATGACGTGCAAGATCTCGTACAACGCTTGGAACGGATCGAGCGGCAGAATCGCCGCATGAAAGGTGCCGGTGCGCTGCTGCTGGCACTGGCCGGCTTCGCGCTTTTGATGGGCCAGACCAAAGAGGGCCAGCCGCCGCCCGCGCCCGGCGCGCAGGCCGGGCAGGCCCGCACGCTCGAGGCCGACATTGTTTCAACGCGGCGCTTCGTGATCAAAGACTCGAACGGCAACGTGCGCTTCTTCATGACCACCATGCCCGACGGCTCGCCCAGCCTGGAACTGCGCACCGGTGACGGCAAGACGCGCATGTCGCTCACCAGCACCGATGGCGGCGTCGCCGAGGTCAAGCTGAACGATAGCAACGGCCTCTCGCACGCGTCGATCGTGGTGGGCCCCGATGGCGCTTCCGCGCTCGAGCTGCGCGACAAGGACCGGAAGGTCGTGTTCAAAGCGCCCGAGAAGCCCGGCGAAACGCCCGCCGGCAAGTGAAACGTCGGTTGCGTGGCGGGTGGCATGCTTCATGCGCCCGGGTAAGCATGCCCGTTGCAGGCGCACGGCTACCCGGCTAAAGGCGTGAAGCCATGCCACCCGCTTGAGCGTTCTCGACCGCGCCGGGCGCGTCACTTGACGCGGCCCGGCTGCGGCCGTTAAGTATGCACATGGCACCCACCGCCGATTCCGGCCCCATCAGCGAAATCGCCGAAGCCATCACCTTCGACGACGTGCTGCTGGTTCCGCAGCGCGCCGCGGTTGTGCCCGAGCAGATCGAAATCCGCACGCGCCTCACGCGCGAGATCACGCTCAATATTCCGCTGGTATCCGCCCCCATGGATACCGTGACCGAGTCGCGCCTGGCCATCGCGCTGGCGCAGGAAGGCGGCATCGGCATCATCCACAAGAACCTCTCGCCCGAGGACCAATGCCGCGAAGTCCGCAAAGTCAAGCGTTCCGAAAGCGGCGTCATTCTCGATCCGGTCACGCTGCACCCCAACGATCCGGTCAGCCGCGCACAGGAGGTGATGCGCCTGCACAACATTTCCGGCGTGCCCATCGTGGAGGAAGGCGGGCGCCTGACGGGCATCATCACGCGGCGCGATCTGAAATTCCTCGAATCGGCGGAACGCAAAATCCGCGAAGTGATTGGCGGACAGAAGCTCATCACCGCGCCGCCCGACACCACGCTGGACGACGCCGAGCGCCTGCTCAACGCGGCCAAGGTCGAAAAGCTGCTGCTGGTCGACAAGGACTATCGCCTGGCCGGCCTGATCACCATGCGCGACATCGAGCGCAGCCGCGAATTCCCGGGAAGCTGCAAGGACCGCCGCGGCCGCCTGCGCGTAGGGGCGGCCGTGGGTGTGTTCGAATTTGAGCGTGCCGCGGCCCTCGTGGCCCACGACGTAGACGTCGTTGTGGTGGATACCGCTCACGGGCACAGCGACAACGTCATCGAGACCGTGCGGCAAATCCGGCAGCGTTTCTCGATCCCGCTGATCGCCGGCAACATCGCGACGGCTGACGCGGCTCGAGACCTGATCGCGGCCGGAGCCGATGGATTGAAAGTAGGGATTGGTCCGGGCAGCATCTGCACGACGCGGGTAATCAGCGGCGTGGGCGTGCCGCAGCTTACGGCCATCATGAACGTATGCAGCGTCTCCCGGCCGGCCGGCATTCCCATCATCGCGGATGGCGGCGTCCGCCGCTCCGGCGACCTTACCAAGGCCATCGGGGCGGGCGCACACAGCGTCATGCTGGGCTCTCTGTTTGCCGGCGTGGAGGAATCCCCCGGCGAGCCGGTCACCTGGAAGGGCCGGCGCTTCAAGGAATATCGCGGGATGGGCTCAGTGGGCGCGATGGTGAAAGGCTCGGCCGAGCGTTACGGTCAGAAGACGGCCACGCCCGGCGGCAAATTCGTGCCGGAAGGCATCGAAGGCCGCGTTCCGTATCGCGGCCCCCTGAGCGATTATGTCTACCAACTCATCGGCGGTCTGCGGGCCGGCATGGGCTACGTCGGCGCGGCCACCATCGAGGAGCTGCAGCGGAAGGCCAGGTTCTGCCGCGTAACGCCGGCGGGGATGATCGAGTCCCACCCGCACGACGTCACGATTACACGCGAGTCACCTAATTATGCGATCGATTACCCGACCGAGCCGTAGCGTAAGAGTCAATTGCAGATTGCGCGCCGCTCTGCCGTC
>DASXUA010000633.1:0-4278 GCA_036505095.1 Phycisphaerae bacterium | reverse complement strand
TCCGCGTCCGAGTCGGCCAGCACCGTCCCATCCGGCGCGATCAGCGTGACGCGAATGCCGGCGGCCCGAATCGTGCCGATCTGTTTGGTCTGCGCATCCAGTTCGGCCGCATGGGCGCGGTTGAGCCGTTCACCGAATTCCTGGCGCAGCAGTTCCGTGTAGGCCACGAGCTGGCGGGTGATATCGTCGCGATAGAGGGCTTCGACCTGCCGGACAATCAGCCAGACGAGCACGCCCCAGACGAGCGTCGTCAGCAGGGCAGTTCCCAAGAAAAGTTTCCACGAGAATCGTGTGCTGGCCGCCACTGTGAAATAAGCGTACCCGGCCGTTCTCGGATTGCGAATTGCGGGTTGCGAATTGCGGATTCCCGATGCCCGATTGTGTTCGGCTGCGTTTCCGAACGCTCAGCCGATATTCTTAATCCGCTCCGGGCTCGCGGAAGGCGTATCCTACGCCGCGGATGGTGTGAATCCAGCCGGCCGCGTCGCCCAGCTTGCGCCGCAGGGCGGTGATGTGCACATCGACCGTGCGTGTGGTGACAATCACTCCCGCGCCCATGACTTCGTCGATCAGCCGCCCGCGATCGAGCACGCGCCCGTCGGCGATCATCAGTGCCCGAAGCAAGCGGAACTCGGTGGCGGTCAGCACGACCGGCACGTCATGGACGGTCAGCTCATGCCGGGCCACATCGAGGCGGATCGGCCCTTCGGTCAGCACGTCGCGCGGCGCGTCCGCGACCTCGGCGCGGCGGAACATCGCCGCGACGCGCGCCAGCAAGAGCTTCATCGAGAACGGTTTCGAAACGTAATCATCGGCCCCCAGCGCGAAGCCGACCAACTCGTCGGATTCCTCGGCTTTGGCCGTGAGTATGATGATCGGAATGCCGACCGTGCGCGAGTCGCGCTTGAGCTGCGCCGCGACCTCATCCCCCGAAATGCCCGGCAGCATGCGGTCCAGCAGAACCAGATCGACGGGCGAGCGGCAGGCCTCAGCCAGCGCTGCAGTCCCATCGCGCGCCTGGCGGCAGACGTAGCCCTCGCGTTCCAAATTATGAGCCAGCAACTCCGCCAGATCGGACTCGTCCTCCACAATCAGAATCGTCTTGCCGCGCATGGCTGGTGGCATCCCTTCGCGCACCCGCGCGGCTCGCCTTCCGGTAGGTGATTCAGCCGTTGTGCTCATGATCACGGCCTTCCAGCGTACCGGATCCGTGTGTCGATTCCACCGGATTCGCGCTAAGGAAATGTTAAGCTCACCAGCCGCCGCACATGGCCTCACCCCGGCAGCAGATTCCCGAGCAGGTGATGGGTGACAAGATAGACGATGGACGCCACCGCGCCGGAGCCGGGAATCGTCAGGACCCAGGTCCAGACAATCCGCTCCCCCACCTGCCAGCGCACGGTCCGCACGCCCTTGACGGCGCCCACCCCCAGAATGGCGCCGGTGATGGCGTGCGTGGTGGAGATCGGAATATGCCCGATGGTCGCGCCGATGATGGTGGTCGCGGCCGCAGTCTCCGCGCAGAAGCCGCCCACGGGCTGCAGGTGTGTGATCTTCGTACCCATGGTCTTGACGATGCGCCAGCCTCCCAAAAGCGTGCCCATCGCGATCGCAAAGTGGCAGATCAGGATGATCCAAAGCGCAATCTCGTGGCTGCGACCGAAGATACTGTGTTTGGCGACCGCCCACTCGCGGTGGCCGCCGGCAATCAGCAGCATCACGATGATGCCCATCGTCTTCTGCGCGTCGTTGCCGCCATGACCCAGGCTGTAGATGGAAGCCGACAGCAGTTGCAGCCGGCGGAAAGCGGTTTCCGCCACCCGGCGCCGCATGCGGAAGAATACGCGCGAGACGAGAATCATGTTGAGCGCCGCCAGGATCATGCCGATGAGCGGCGAGAGCACGATGAACGCCAGCAGCGGCGTCCAGCCTTTCAGAATCAGCACGGACCAGCCGGCCTTCGTAATGGCCGCGCCGGCCACGCCGCCGACCAGCGCGTGCGAGGAACTCGACGGCAGGCCGTAGAGCCAGGTGAGCACGTTCCAGGTGATCGCGCCCATCAGCCCGGCGAACACGACCTGCACATCCACGAATTCGGTCCGGACCAGGCCCGTGCCGACTGTTTTGGCGACGCCCGTGCCAAACGTGAACGCGGCCACGAAATTGAAGAACGCCGCCCAGACGACCGCCTGCATCGGCGTCAGCACGCGCGTCGAAACCACGGTCGCGACGGAGTTCGCCGCGTCATGGAAGCCGTTCAAAAAGTCAAAGCACAGCGCGACGAAGATAATGAAGATGATATAGCCGGCCATGGTCTGATCAGCGGGAGCCTCGCCCTCCCTAGGTGTGTTTGAAAACAACGCCTTCGATCGTGTTGGCAATGTCCTCGCAACGATCAATGGCCCGTTCGGTCAGGTCATAGATCTCCTTCCACTTCATCACCAGAATGGGATCAGGCGTGCGGTCATACAGCTCCGCCACGGCCGAGTGGTTGTTGTCGTCTCCCTCGTTTTCGAGCCGATGGATCTCCACCAGACAACTCTGCAGCGCCCCGGCTTTCTTGAGATATCGCAGTTGCGCGATCGCATCGCCGACCAGGCGGCAGGCCCGCAGCAGCACCTCGGTCTGCTTGACGAACCAGGTTGTCGGTTCGGCGATGCGATAGAGCACCAGGCGCTTGGAAGCGGCGTCGATCTCGTCGATGACGTCATCCATCTCGACCATCAGCATGTGGATGTCCTCGCGTTCCAGGGGTGGGATGAAAGTCTTGTCGAGCTTCTCGAGCGTGCGATGGGTGATTTCGTCGCCATCGTGCTCCAGGTTGCGGATGCGCGCGATGTGATGCTCGCGGTCAGGATAGTCACGCGCCATCTCCGCGTAGGCTTCGGCCGCCTCGATGACGATCTTCGCCCCTTGCTCGAAGAGGTCGAAGAATTCCTTGTCGCGCGGAATGATGCTGAACACCGCTAAACTCCGGCCGATCGCGCCATGGTCGTTACCAGAGGCCGGCATTCTAGCTGGGTGCCGTGGCGCTGCCTACCCCTTCCGGCACCGCCGCGCCGCGCGGGATCAAGAATGAATACAGCGCGGGAAGCACGACCAGCGTCAGGAGGGTAGACGTGAGAACTCCGCCGATCACGACGGTGGCCAGCGGACGTTGAACTTCCGCGCCGACGCCAGTGCTAAGGGCCATCGGCACGAAGCCCAGGCTCGCGACCAGACCGGTCATCAGCACCGGACGCAGGCGCGTCAGCGCGGTCTGTTCGAGCGCGGCGCGCGGCGGCAGGCCACGTTCCAGCAGACCTCGGAGGCAGGAAACGAAAACCATGTCGCCCAGCACCGAAACACCGGAAAGCGCGACAAACCCGATACCGGCCGAAATGCTGAACGGCAGACCGCGCACGTACAGCGCCAGGACGCCGCCGACGGCCGCCAACGGCAACGTCACGAAAATGCGAAGCACATCCGTCAGGCGGCGATACGTCAGATAGAGCAGCAGCAAGATGAGCAGCAGCGCCAGCGGCACGACGATCGTCAGGCGTCGGGCGCCGCGCTGCAGGTGCTCGAATTGTCCGCCGTAGCGGACGAAGCTTCCAGCCGGCAATGCGACGTCGCTGGCGATGCGGCGCTGTGCCTCGGCCACGAAGCCGGCCACGTCGCGTCCGCGCACATTGCACTGCACGACCGCGCGGCGCTTGCCCCACTCGCGGTTAATTACCGCCGGCGCGGGCACAATCTCCAGATCGGCCAGGGCCGACAGCGTCAGCCGCTGGCCTGCGGCCGTCGGAATGAGCAGATCGGCGACGTGCTCGGGATCCGTGCGGTAGGCGTCGGGCAGCCGCACCGCGAGCGGGAAGTGCATCTGTCCCTGCCGAATCTGACCAACCGGCACATTGCCGATGGCGGCCACGTACTCCAACACATCCGCGGCCGGGATGCCGTGCCGCCCGAGTTGGTCCGGCCGCAATCGAACTTGCAGCATCGGCTGACCGGTAAGCTGCTCGGTAACCACATCGGCCGCGCCCGGAACGCTCCGCAGGACCGTCGCGGCGCGCTCCGCGGCCGTTTGCAGTTGCTCGAAATCATTGCCGAAAATCTTCACGCCCACGTCTGCGCGAATGCCGGCGACCATCTCGTTGACGCGCATCTCGATCGGCTGCGTGAAGATCGTGCGCATTCCGGGCAGCCCGGCGAGAACGGGTTCCATAGCCTCGACAAGTTGCTCTTGCGAACGCGCACGTTTCCAGACACTGCGCGGCCGAAGCGTGACAAAGGTGT
>DASXUA010000632.1:0-3053 GCA_036505095.1 Phycisphaerae bacterium | reverse complement strand
GCGCGCCCACACGAAGGTCGGGTTGGTCGCGCGCGCACCTGAATGCGCCCACAGACCGACGGCCAGGGCTGCGACTGCGATGAACCATCGGTGGGCCTCCGAACGCGGCGCGCTGGCGACGATACATGTGACCGTGGCGCTTCGTGCATCAGTGCCGGTTTTGAGCAACGATGATTCTCGAGTGTCGACCGGTCGGTGGAACATCGGACCTCCTCCTGAACGGGCCTTAACTGTACCTCACGAACAAATTGCATATGCGCGCCGGCAACGTGGATTTCAAGTTTTTTTCAGATTCCCGTAAGTCTTTGCGGCAGGGCGGCTTGCGCGACGCTTTGGTGTGGCAAGGCGTCGAGAACGCGCGTGACCTTTCGCGGCAGGTGTCGCCCATCTACGGGGTCTTGCCGCCGACGAAGCGCGCTGCTTTCGTTGGTGCACGTGCCGTGAATTCCCTGGCAGTTTTCGCTCTCCATTAAGGAGCCGCCCGGTGATGCCATCATACATCGCCGTCCCGTTCTTTGAGCAGCACGCTTCTTGCGCAGAGTTGCGACGTCGCTCCCAGGCTTTCTCCGAACGCAGCAGGAGCGCACGCAAAATGCGCGTGACGCCTCGGCGCGGTTGTCGCCTGAAGGAATGCCGGCGAAGTCGCTCCCGACGTGGGGGCGGCACGAGTGTGGACCGTTTTGTGCGGGAGACCTGACGATGAATCGCAATGCTATCCAGAAGATGTCGACGGCGGTCGTGATGCTCGGTGGGCTGGCATGGTGCGCGGCAGCGAAAGCCGGACCGCTACCGCTCGACCAGTTGCTGAAGATGCGGGCCGATACCGTGGCCCAGATCGCCGAGGTCAAGGCGGTGATCGAGCGGCTGACGCAGGATCTGACCGATGCCAAGCGCTATCTGGCCAATCTGGAGAAATACGCGTCGTTCACCGATCCGGCGGCCATGTCGCGGGCCATCGCGGAGGCCAAGGCGCGCGTCGCCGACTTCCAGGCCCAGATCGCCAAGTATCAGGCGCAACTGCAGGTGCTGGTCGAGCAACTCAATTTCATCGACGTGCAGATCCAGGCCTGGCACGAGATCGAACAGAGCCGCATGAAGAAGAGCGCTGGCCCCGTGCCCGTCGTGACCAAGGATTGAACCCCGATCACCACTTCCCCCCCCAGCGACCCGGTCCGGAGGCGCCATCAAGCGCCGCCGGGCCGTTCTATTTTCTGAAGGGTTCGGGGTTCAGGATTGGCTTCAGCGCCGGTTCAGAACCGCGACCGTAACGGAGCGCTGTGGCGCGTTGCAGAAGGGGTCGGGTTCAGGGTTCAGTCTTGCGTTCAGAACCCGCCGCGGGAGTGGCGGGTCTGGCAGTTTGTGTCATTGGAGCCACGTGGAATGTCATGGTGGGCCGAGCGACACGCGAACGTCGCCCAACTCGATCGTGCGAACAGCGCCTGCCCGGATGGTCTGATCCCGAGCGACCGGCACCGTGACCGTGGCCGTGTTGTCACCGAGAGTGACGAAAACCTCGATCTGGTCAGGCACGGGTGCGGCGGCGCGGGCGCGCACCAGCGTGCAGTCCGGGTCGATCACGCTTGCGGTGAAAGGCGCCGTGAATCGTCCATCATCCTCGCTTCGCACGGCCTCGCCGCTGCCAGAAACCAGCACGTCGCCTTGCGACATTCTCACGATCATGTTCGCGCCGGCGATCGGTGTAGAGGTGTCGGCGTCCAGCACGCGCCCGGAAATCTCAAACTCAAACTCAATGGGCGTGTCACAGACCAGGCGACTGCTTGCGCCGCGGGTGCATCCGTGTGTCAGAAATGCGAGCGCTGCGACTAACGGTGCGGCACTTGCGTTCGTCCGGTGCAGCCTCGATCGTCGTACCGGCCGTGTCCGAGGCACGGCGGACAGCCGCAACAATAGCAACAATCCCGAGCCGCACGAACGCTGTCGCTGCCCGGTGCGTGGCGTCGAGCAGGCATCACGTACCATCGGCATCCGAAACCGCCTGGTCAGGATTGGCGACCGACGGGCAGTTGTCGAGCGCGTCGACCACGCCGTCGGTATCCCTGTCCGCGGCGCTCGGCGTCATCAGAAACGCGCGCACCGCACCGTTAAGCATGCCCGTTCCGGCGACCTGGCCGGCGTTGTTGATTCCGACCACGAACGATAGCTCGGCCCAGCCAGAATCGGAGGGCAGGAGGCTGTCCAACCGGACCATCCGACCACCTCGGTAGAGAAAACCTGCGTTCTCGATGCTATCGTCCGTGCTGGTGGATCCCGCGATCCAGCCCAGATTGTTGATCCCGGCTGCGAATGTGTACCTGAAGCCCGGAACGGAACCGAGATCCATGAGCGCGCCGTCGCGCCAGACGAAGGCGCGCTGACGGACATCTCCGCCAGCGTGGGCCGTGACCAGCACTTCGCCGCGCGCGTTCACCGCAAGGGCTTCGGCGTGCTCGAATCCGTCGGCACGGCCGAGGTCCATCAACTCGCCGGCGCGCCACAGGACGGCATGTCGAAAAGGATTGCCGAACAAATCCTGTCCCTGGCCGGCGGCTTCGGCGTAGCCTGTGACGACGCCCGTATCGCTAATCGACCACGCCTCACTGCATGGTCCGCCAAGAGTGCCCAAGTCCGTCATGACCCCGTTCTCCCACAGGAAGGCATGCCGGGGCAGGCAGCCCTCGCGCGGAAAGCCGCCCGACGCGCGCAGTGCATCCGCCTCCGCCGTCTCGGCCCAACCGACGATCTGACCGGAGTTGTTAATCGCCCGGGCTTCGCTGTTCGAGCCGCCCAGCGTCCCCAGATCGATGATCTGACCGTTCGACCACAGGACTGCGTGCCGGCTCGCCGCAAAGCCGGGCATGAGCGTCGCCCAGCCGACCACCTGCCCTGAGTCGTTGACGTCTTCGGCGCTGCTCTCATCCCCTCCGAGGGTTCCCAAGTCGGTGATCCTGCCATCCTGCCACAGGAAGGCATGCGCCAATCTGGAATCGGCAGCGGCAGACGAGTAGCCAATGACTTGTCCGGCGTCATTCAGGCCGGTTGGGAAGGTATTGCTG
>DASXUA010000631.1:0-18829 GCA_036505095.1 Phycisphaerae bacterium | reverse complement strand
ACGGTGGTCCGCACACGCAATACGGCTGCACCTTTATGCACGAATTCCAATACATGGCCGCCCGGGGCTATGTCGTGCTCTTCGCGAATCCGCGCGGCAGCATTGGCTATGGCCTGAATCATCTCAAAGCGCTGCGGCATTGCTGGGGCGTGCCGGACTACGTGGACCTGATGAAGTGTGTCGACGACGTGCTGCGGAAGGGTTATATCGACAAAAAGCGGCTGTTCGTCACCGGCGGTTCCTACGGCGGCTTCATGACCAACGTGATCACCAGCAAGACCGATCGTTTCCGCGCGGCCGTCACGGAGCGCAGCGTGGTGGACCTCACCTCGATGCTGGCGAGCGATTACGGCCATGGCCTGGCCGACGAGTTCGGCGGCATGCCCTGGAAGGTAGCGGAGCGCTACCGCAAACTTTCGCCGCACACGCTGGCCCACCGGATCAAGACACCGCTGCTGATCGTGCACAGCGAACAGGACCTGCGCTGTCCGATCGGCCAGGCCGAGGAGCTGTTCACGACGCTCAAGTACCTCGGCCGCGACGTGGAATTCCTACGCTTCATGGGTGAATCGCACGGCCTCAGCCGCTGCGGCCGGCCCCAAAATCGTCTGGAACGCCTCAAACGCATCACCGGCTGGTTCGATCAGCACGGCGGGAAACGCTGAGGGGTGGCATTGCGTTCACGCCGTTCGCGGCGGGTAAACTGCGCGGTAAGGCCGCCACGGCGGATCGGCCTGCGGCGGACATGCCCTCACAACTGATGCGCGAACCGACTCGGGTCGGCACTAACGCGACCTTGCTTCCTGAGCCGATGATACGTATACTTGAGTGACCAACTCGAAATTAGCACCTGGCGCTGCAAGTCAGCGGCCAGATATTAGCCCCTGGAGGTTGCTCGCAACCTCCAGTTCTTTTATGCTTCCCGCCCGTGCAGCGAGTTTGCCTGTTTATCGACGGCAGCAACTTCTACCATGCGCTCAAGGTCGCCGGCTATCCGGTAAATGTCGACTTCGCCGGACTGGCGGACCGCCTCAGCGGGCCTGACCGGCGGCACGTTCAACACGTACTACTACAACACCCCGCTCATCCGACCGCGTCAGGACGATCCGCAATACCCTGAAAAAGACGAGCGTTGCCGAGCGCAGCAGCGCTTTTTCAATGCCCTGCGCTTCGTCCCGAACCTGACTTTTAGAGCAGAGCGCTTTCAACGCTTGCCCAACGGAGGCCAGGTGGAAAAAGGCGTCGATGTCATGCTCGCGATCGACATGCTCACGCTGGCGTACAAGGACCGTTACGACGTCGCGGTCCTGGTATCAAGTGACGCGGACTATAAGCATGCCATCGAAGCGGTGAAGTTTGAGACCGGCAAGATCGTCGAGTTGCATCAAGTCGCGGGTTCCAAGGCCTACGATCTCATCACCGCCGCCAGCGTATACAAGCCGATCACGCGGGAAATTGTAGAAGGATGCCTGCGCCAGCCTCCGACCCGCGGGGCGTCGCATTGACTCTGCTGCATCTGCTGAAAAGGGAAGCGGCACGTCACGATTCGGCGCGTCCGCCACAAGACGAGGCCGCCGGGCCGGAAAGCACCTCAAGCATGCTGAGATTATCAAGGGCACGGCCCAGCCGACAGGCGTTTGGACTTGTCCCGCGCTGCGCCACCTGCCGTCTTCCGCAGACGGCGCCACCCACATGCCACTCGGTCACTTGCGAGGCGCGCCGGAAACATCTTCCTCAGGCAGAAATACGTTGTTGTAATGCAGGAGCGTCCCTTTGCTGCGCTCGAGCGTCACGATGGAGATGTTGTAATCGACCAGCGAGGAGAGCAGGTTGCTGCGGCTGGCGGCCAGGGCCTGATGCGCGCTGAGTTCCTGGGAGAGCTGCGGGAAATCCTTGCGCTCGGCGCGCAGCGCGATCGAGCGCACCTGGTCCTGGTTGGCACGCGCGGATTGGTAATTGGGCTCGATCTGATTATACGCGGTATTCAACTCGCGCACGGCGACGTTGGTCTCCAGGATGATCGATTCGAGCAACTGCTTGAGCGCGGCCACGGCTTGGGCCCACTGAAGCTGGACACGGCGCAACGCGGCGCGCGGTGCGCGGTTGCCCACCGGGATTTCGAATTGGATCCCGACGAAATATTCCTGGTAGCGGTTGGTGGTGACCTGGTCGAACGAGTCATCGGCCGAGTCGCCGAGACCGTCGACCGTGTAGCGGAACGTCAGGTCCAGCCGTGGCAACACGCCGTTCTTGGCGGTTCCCACCAGAATCCGCGCGTTCTCGATGCGCAGCTTGGCCTGCTGGATTTCGCTGCGATTCTCCAGAGCCGTCTGCACCTCGCCATAGCGGTCGACTACCAGCGGCGCATAAGTGGGAAAGTCTTCCGGGACAATCTCGACATCGCTGGCGAGGTTAAGCTCCGGATCGTTCATGAAGGCGATCAGGCGGTATTCGGCATTGCGCACATTCTCCTGCACGCGCACGAACTGCGCTCGCGTATCCTGCAGCCGGGCGCGCGTGTCGGCGATCTGGATGGGAAAAGCGTCGAAGTCAATACGGCGGATGAGTGAGTCGAGAATCTGCTCGAACTCGGCCAGCAAGCGGGCGGTGATGACCACCTCGCGCCGCGCCTGCACCAGCCGCCAATAAGACTGCTCGACGTTCTCCAGCGTTTCGCGCACGCGCTGCTCGAAGGCCTGCACGCTGATCCGGCGGTCATTGCGGTTAACGTAGATCTGGGCGCGGTTGACATCGATCCCGAAGCCCCGCAGCAGCGGCTGGCGAAACTCGGTGATGAACTGCGTGAAGTGCGTCGGGTCGATAATGGCCGGGTTGTGCACCAGAAGTTGGGTGTCGGTGCGCGCATACGACAGGCTGGTCTGCATCTGCATGCCCGTCGGCAGCAGCTTGCGGAAGCCGCCCTGCAGGTCGAGCGTGTCGATATTGGTGCCCCGGATTTGCCAGGGGGTCGAGTTGGTGGTGTCGGGCGGGTTCTGTTTGTTCTTGGTCAGGTTCAGGAAGAAGACCGCGTCGAACGCGGCCTCGGC
The DNA here is from genome assembly GCA_036505095.1 of Phycisphaerae bacterium. GTDB lineage: Bacteria > Planctomycetota > Phycisphaerae > UBA1845 > UBA1845 > DASXUA01. The sequence continues at coordinate 15,782 of DASXUA010000631.1, read as the reverse complement.
CTCCACGACCTGCGTGGTATTGATGGCCGGGTTGTAACCTTCGATGCGAATGGCGTAGCTGTTGGCCAGGGCGCGGTGCAATGCCGACTGCAGCGACAGGCGGACGCGCTGCGGGCGGCGGATGGATTCAACCCGCTCGATGATCCGGCGGAACTTGACCCGTTCCGGCTCGGAGGTGGCGCTCTCCATCAAGGCCTGCGCGCGATCGCGCTCCACTTCCGTATCGGGAATCTGCTCCTGGATATCGGCCAGGGTGGGAAGCGGCGCGTTCTCCAGCGAAGCAGCGGTCCGCGTGGCCGGCCGGCTGGTGGGTGCGGGCGGAAGCGGCGGCTGTTCGGCGTCGGCGGCTGCCGCACCAGAATTGACGACCATTCGGCGGGCGTAGTTCTCCAGTTCGAGCGGGTCGCCCCCCAGCGCGTCCGGCTCGCCGGCCAGCGCCGCCAGGAATCCATAGAGGACCAGCGAAGAAAGCTGAATCATGGCGCGAGCGCACTGAAACCGGCCGCGCATCGGGCGGGCCGCTGACCGCGCCTGCGGCCGCCGGCGGCGCGAGGCCGTATGGTACAGGCGTGCCTGCCAAGGTCAATGTTGAGCCTGCCGCGCGGACACTCTCCGACAACTTTCGACCCTAAACCGCGTCGTCGCTCGGAAAGCGGGCTGGTCGGGCGCGTGGCGGCGCGGTAGCATGAGTGCAACGTCAGACCAGGCGTGAGCACCGGAGTCAGGTTGTCCGGGGCGACAGCAAAAAACCCAGAAGCGGAATGGGGCCGCGACGCCATGCATTCGCGTGGCGATCCTTTGCAGGGACGCATGCAAACAGTCAAGGATTATTACCGCTATTGTCCGGACCAGGTGAAAGTTCTGATCTCCGACGCGGTGTGCGTGGGTCGGCGGCGGTCAAACTACCCGCCCTGCCGCGGCTGCCAGTTCAACGATGATGAGCGCCAGGCGAGCGGCCAACAGGGGTCGGCCCCGGTGCTTGCCAACACTACCGCCAGCGGCGGTGTGCGGCGCGAGGAACGAACGTTGATCGACAAGGTCTTCAAGGCCTATGACGTGCGGGCGACTTATCCCGATCCGCTGAACGAAGATGTGGCGTGGCGGATCGGATACGCGACGGCCGGGTACTTGCGCTCGCTGCTGCGGGGCATGCAGCGCGGCGATCCGCGCAGCACCTCGCTCGTGGTGGGGCGCGACATGCGCCAGAGCAGTCCGGCGCTGTCGGCGGCGTTCATTGCCGGAGCACGGGCCAGCGGCGCGACCGTCATCGACATCGGCATGATCGACACCTCGCAGATCTATTTTGCGATCAATTTTCTGGCAACCTGCGGCGGCGTGCAGACGACGGCCAGCCACAATCCCGCGAAGTACAACGGGTTCAAGATTTCGGGCCAGAAGGGGACGCCGATCGGATCGGACACCGGTCTGGCGGAAATCTGCCAGATCGCCTCCAACGTCATCAAGCACGACACCGGTGAATGCGGCGCGCTGACGCAGCGCGACCTGACGGCCGACTATAAGGCGTTCGTCCGCCGCTTTCTGCGCACGCCCAAGCCGTTGCGAATCGTGGTCGACGCTTCCAACGGCATGGCCGGGAAATGGGTGCCGATCGTGCTGGGCGACGTGCCGGAACTCGATCTGATTCCCCTGAATTTTGAGCACAGCGGCGAGTTCGTGCACGAACCGAACCCGCTGGTGGACGCGAACCTGCGGCAGCTCCGCGACGAGGTGCTGCGCTCGCAGGCGCATTTCGGCGTGTGCTTCGACGGCGATGCCGACCGCTGCATCCTGGTGGACGAGCGGGCCGAGATCATCCGTTGCGATCTGCTGACGGCGCTGCTGGCGCGCATGTTCCTCAGGAGCAATCCGGGCGCGACCGTGGTGTATGACCTGCGTTCGAGCCGCGTGGTGGCCGAGGAGATCCGCAAGCACGGCGGCAAGCCGCGCCGCGAGCGGGTGGGCCACGCATTTATGAAAAAGGCGCTGGCCGAGTCGCAGGGCGTGCTGGGTGGGGAGTTGAGCGGGCATTTCTATTTCCGCGACAACTATTACTGCGATTCGGGGCTGCTGGCACTGGTGCACGTCATTAACCTGCTCTCGGAAGCGGATGGCCCATCCGACCGCGCGCTGAGCGCTATGATCAATGAGTTGAAACGCTACAGCGCCAGCGGCGAGCGGAACTTCGAGAATGCCCAAAAGGATGCCACCATCCGCAAGCTCGCGGAGGTTTATGCCAGCGCCAAGATCGACTACCTGGATGGCATCACCGTACAGTACGACGACTGGTGGTTTAACGTACGGAAGTCCAATACCGAGCCGCTGCTGCGGCTGAACCTGGAAGCCAATACCCGTGAGCTGATGGAAAAGAAATTGGCGGAAGTGGCGGCCCTGCTTGGGAAGCCGGTGGAGCACTGAGTGAATTGCGAATTGCGGATTGCGAATTGATGCCGGTGTCGAGTCAATCCGCATTCCGCAATTCGCAATCGATTAGAGATGGAAGAGCTGGTCCAAAAGCAACTCGACTGCGGCATTGAGCTGGGTGTCGTCCACGTTCCGGGGCGGCATGCGGTGGCCATGGAGCTGCGCGTGTTGTGCGGAATGGCCGACGAGCCGGGCGAATTGCTGGGCCTGGCGCGGATCGCGGAAGAAACCATCTCGAAGGGCACCGCGCAGCGCGACGGGCGAGCGCTCTCGGACGCCTTCGATGAAATCGGCGCGGCGCACAGCTCCTGGGTGGGGCGTGAGGCGATGGGCTTCACCTGCCTATGTCTGCCGGAGTTTTTCGAGCGCGCCCTGAACCTGCACGCCGAGTTTCTGCGGACCGCGACATTCCCACAAGACGCCGTGCAGGTGGCGGTCGATCTGGCGCGGCAGGAGCTGCACCTGCTGGAGGATGACGCCCAATCGCTGGTCGAGAAATTTCTGGCGCGCCAGGCGTTCGGAACGCTGCTGGGCCGACACCCGCTGGGCGAGCCCGAGACCGTCAGCCGGGTCCGCCGCGATGATGTGGTCGAGTTCTGGCGGCGATTCTTTCAGGCCGGCCGGATGCAGGCGGCCGTTGCAGGACCCATCGAGCCAGCGCGCGTCGCCGACCTCCTCGACGCCGCCTTCGCCGGATTCGGTTCGAGCCTGCGCGCTGGCCGTACCAGCTTCCCGCTGGACTTCAGCCCGCGGCGCACCCACATTTTCAAGGAGTTGGAACAGGAGCAGATCGGCATCTGCTTTCCGGGGGTGGGCGTGCGGAGCCCGCAATATCCGACCGAGCGCGTGCTGATGGGCGTGCTTTCGGGCGGGATGAGCGGACGGCTGTTTACCGAGGTACGCGAGAAGCAGGGCCTGGTGTACTGGGTGGGCGCCTGGCACGAGAATCCGCGTGACGCAGGCATGGTGTTCCTGGGAGCTTCGACAACGCCGCAGCGCGCCGACCGCACATATGCGACCCTGCTGCGCGAGGTGGACCGCCTCAGCGATGACCTGATGCAGGATGAATTGAACCGGGCCGTGACCGGCATCGTCGCGCGCACCGAAACGCGCGGGGACATCACGCGCGCCCGTTGCGGCGAGATGGCCGACGATCTGTTCCACTACGGCCGGCCGGTGCCCCCGGCCGAAAAACTGTCGTGGGTCAGAGCGGTCACGATCGAGCACGTGAAACGGTATCTTCTGGAGCATCCGCGCACGCAGCTCAGCGTCGTGACGCTCGGCCCGCGCGCGCTTGAAGAGACGAGTGGACGCTGAGATCGCAGAGAAATGCCTTCATAAATGATTCTTTCAGCGTTCTCAGCGTCGAAATGGTGCCTATGAGACCAGAAAGTCCGTACACATTGCACACGCTGCCCAACGGGCTGCGCATCGTCATTGAGCGCATGCCGGACGTCCGCAGCGCCGCGGCCGGTTTCCTGGTGCGGACCGGGGCGCGCGACGAGACGCCCGAACTGGCCGGCGTCTCACATTTTCTGGAACACATGTGCTTCAAAGGCTCGCCCAAGCGCGACTGGCAGCGGATCAACATCGAATTCGACGAGATGGGCAGCAACTACAACGCCTTCACCAGTGAAGAGCGCACCTTTTACTATGGCTGGGTGCGCCGCGCCGATATCGAACGGCAGATCGAGCTGCTGGCCGACATGATGCGCGCCACGCTGCCGCCCGAGGAATTCTCGATGGAGAAGAACGTCATCCTCGAAGAGATTGCAATGGCCAACGATCGCATCGAGCACGCCGCCTTCGATTTTCTGCGCGAGCGGATCTTCGAAGGACATCCGCTGGCCTGGCCGGTGCTGGGCTATGAGCCGACGGTCCGCGGGTTGGCGCGCGACGCGATGGCCGACTATTTCGCGGGGCGCTACACGCCAGAAAACATGGTGCTGATCGTGGCCGGCAACGTGGAGCCGCCGCGGGTGATCGATGCCGCGGCAGAATACTGTGGCGCATGGCAGTCAGGCGGTTCCCGGCCGGCGGTCCGCACCCGGCCGGTCCTGCACCACGGAACCGGAGTCAAAACCATCGATCGTTTTCAGCAGCAGATCGTCGCCCTGAACTATCCGGCCGCCAGCACGGTCGATCCGCTCTATGAGACGGCCAACGCCATCGCCTCCATTCTGGGCGGCGACAACTCGCGCTTCTTCTGGAACATTGTTCAGGCGGGTCTGAGCCCGCGCGCCGGCGCCTATCATCTGGACTACGCCGACTGCGGCCTGATGATTCTGTCGGGCCAGTGCGAGCCGGCCGGGGCCGAGCAGCTCACCGAGGCCATGCGGCGCGAAGCGGCCCGCATCCGTCACGAACCGGTCGCGGAGCGCGAAGTGCAACGCGTCAAGAACAAGCGGCGCACGGCGCTGGCCGTCGAGGCCGAAGCGCCTTATTACAGACTGGTACAGATTATGGACGATGTCGATAGCCGCGGCGCGCCGCGTACGGTCGAGGAACGGCTGGCGGCCGTCGATGCCGTCTCGGTCAAGAGTGTGGCGGAATACTTCGAGCGTTTTCCGATCGATCGCGACGGATACCTCATCAGCGTCGGCCCGCGACACTGGCCGCAGACCAATTGATCGTTCTTCAGGGAGGACTAAGACGCAGAGACGCTGAGGCCGCAGAGCAAGTTCTGGTAAAGATCCTCTTCGCGTTCTCGCAGGCGCACGCCCAAAGGGCGCGCCGGACTTGGCAACTTCATGAGCAGTCCTGCGACATCGCTGACACCCGCCTCGGCGGAAATGCCCCGCAAGGGGCGCGCGAGAACAGCCCAGGGCAACGCCCTGGGATTGACCGCTCCGCGCGCGAAGAAGCCCTGCAAGGGCGCGCTAATCTCACGCGTGCGATCTAGTGCGCCCTTTCAGGGCTTGGATGTCAGGTCACGCAAGACCCAGGGCGCTGCCCTGGGCTGGCATAGCGCAGGACTTCGTCCTGCGCGCAACCTTCTTCTCGCGCCACGGTGTCTCTCCTGAATGACAACTCGCAATCGACGACGGTGCTCACCGCACGGCAGCACGGGCGGGCCAACACGCGCGTGGTTTTGCGAATTCTGGGCGCGCTGAGCCTGGTGTGCTGCGCGGCATGGGTTGATGTCACCTGGTGGCGCGTCGACGACAAAGTCATCGACATCATCAATCAACATGTGGTCAATGAAATCGTGGGGCACGAGTTGTCGCAGCCGCCGGAGAAGAATCTGCTGGGTGGGTTAATTCCGGGGCTGACGGGCGGTGCGGCGGCCACGCGACCGGCTCTGCCGAAACCTGCGCTCGATATGTCGGAAGCAGCGCTGCGGCGGCGCGGCGCGGCGTTTGGCTGGAGCCTGTATGGCTGGTATGCGCTGGTCACCATCGCCGCGGCGCTCATGGCGCTGGCTGGCACCGCGGCACTGGTGGGGCGCTTTCCGGGTCGCCGCGCGCGGATCGGCGGACTAGCGCTGGCCGTGCTGGCGCTCACCGCATTGGGCGCCTACACCTTTCTGGTGCTCCGCTGGTCCCAGCAGTCGGCCGGGAACTGGGCGGCCTGGCCAGTATGGGCGCCGCGCTGGGCGGTCGTGCTGCTGGTGAGCGCCTGTCTGGGCGCGGGACTGCTGGTTACCAACGGCGGGCGCGGCTTGCACTGGGCGGCGGCCTTTTCGGTGATGTGTTGCGCCCTCGGTACGCTGGCGGCGCTCTGGATCGCCACGCGCTATGGCGGCATTCACGATCCGGCCATCAACGCCGGACTCTACGTGCGCGCCTTCCTGCTCGAAATGGTTTATCCCGTCCTGGTTCTGCTGCTGCTCAAGCTAACCCGCGAAGCTGGCGCGCCGCGCCTCACCGGGAAGCCCGCCACTCATGGGGCGTGATTCGGATGTGTGGCGTCATCACTCGGCAGCGCGGCGCCGCCATGACGCAGGGCCTCCTCGAACCAGCGATAGAGAGCCTTTTTGGCGTCCAGATCTCCGGAGAGAATGGCGTACGAACCGACGGCCCGCACATGAATTCCAATCTCATACTGGTCGGCGCCGACCGCACGGCAATGAGCTACGGTGCCGGCCGCATGCTGGGTGCCCTGCGTACTCGCTAGCGTCACTTCGATCGCTTGGCCCCTGCTGAGCGGGCACGACCGCTTCACGATGATCGACACCCCCCGGAACGAATAGCTACGCACGCTGACCACCGCGAGCCGCTCCCGGTCTCCCACAGAATTGAACGTCCAGGCTTCACACAATGCGTGCAGCTCAGTCCGCTCCTCGCTGCGCCGCTCGATGGAACGGGCAGTCTTCCCGTCCGGACGAGAGGTCTCGGCCGTGCTTGGGCGGGGCGCCGCGTTGCGGTCCGCGCCACCATCTGACTTGAACGGATCGGATGTGCTCGAGCGCGGCATCTTCTACGACCCTCTCGTCATCCCTGCTTCCAATGTACGAATCGTCACCCGGCGCCGGTCCGAAAACGGGTGACGGGCGCCTACAGGTCTGAATGCAACATCGTCAGATATTCCACCCGGCTCAAACTGATCCCCTGTGGCGGATAACCCTTCGGGCGCGAGGTATCGGACGCCGCCGCGGCGGCACAGCCGGTACTACTTTCCCGCCTCGCTGGGAAGCGCATGAATGCTGCGCGGATCATTTGCTTGTGCGCCGGGCGATTCCTACGTTTGTTCTGGCCTTTACGCCGTAGGCGCGCGGGCGGCTTGCCTGGAGCGGTCGCCAGAGAAGGAGCAAAAGCATGGCTCGAACTCCCGGCTGGACACGACAAAGGGTGATTCGACGCGCGGTCCGCTTTGAACGCCGCGGTGCCGTGGCCGTTCAGACCGCCGTGACCATGGTACTGCTGTTGAGCATGTCGGCGCTGACCGTCGACCTGGGGAACCTCTATACCGGCCGCACGCAGCTCCAGATGGCGGCCGATTCCTCCGCGCTGGCCGGCGCTTCGGCTTATACGTCGGATACGGCCATCCGCGTCTACGCCGGTTCGAATAGCTCGAGTCTGACGGACCAGATCCACACCACCACCGTCGAACGCGCCCGGACCTACTCCGAACACAACTATACGCTGAGCGCGATCACGCATGTCGCCGACCAGGACATCGTGACGGGCCATTATGATTTCGCCAACCCGTCGGCGGCGCTGGATACCAGCAATCCCGCGACGTTTAACGCCGTGCAGGTCCGCACGCGGCGTACCGCGGATGGTTTGAACGGACCGGTCCAATATTTCTTCGCATCCATCCTCGGCCACTCGCACGGCGAGACGAGCGCCGTGGCCACCGCCGCGCTGGACGACCGTTTCGTTGGATACCAGCAATCCACGAACGGCCTGATCGTGCCCTTCGCCATGAAGCAATCGGAGTTCGACGCCTGGTCGAGCAGCGCGGACGGCTACTCGTACAACTCGGAGACGGACGAAGTTTCCCATTCCGCTGATGGGACGCCCGAAATCAAGCTCTTTCCCTGGCGCGTCGGCGGCGGCAACTTCGGCATTCTGAACATCGGCACCGCCAACCAGGGCACCCCGCCCGAAGTCGTGCAGATCATGAACGGCGTCCAGCCCAGCTCTCTGGAGTTGGAGATTGGCACGAGTAACGTTGTGTTCGTGGATGAATCGGGCACTCCCATCACGTACCACATCACCGGCAGCCCGGGCGTCAGCAACGGCTTGGTGCCGGCCATCGAGTCGCGCATCGGGGACGTCATCGGCTTTTTCCTGTATTCGACCACGGCTTCACAGGGCTCGAACCTGGTCTATACCATCACCGGTTTGAGGTTCGGGCGAGTGATGGATCTAATCCCCACCGGTGCCCTGGACGATCGGCAACTCGTCATTCAGCCGGCGTCGGTGGTCGATACCGGCGTCAGCACCGGGCCCAGCGGCGTTTCCACGCACGGGCTGGTCGCCCGGCTGGTGCTGGTCAAGTGACGGGCCGCCCCAAAGCCGAAAGCCGAAAATCGAAAACCGAAATCGAAAAGGAGTCGATTCGATTTTCTGCTTTTGGTTTTCGGTTTTCGGTTTTCATTTCGGTTTTCAACCGCCGCCGGAGCCGACGCGGTCGGCGCTGGGCGCCGTCATCGAACGCGGATCAAGCAGTCGGGCTATTTCTGACTTGGGCAACCCACTGCTTTCCTCGGCCACCTGCCGGACGGTCTTTCCCGATTGAAAGGCTTGCTTGGCAATCGAGGCCGCCTGGTCATAGCCGATCACCGGCGCCAGCGACGTGCACATCGCCAGCGACTGCTCGACTAGTTGGGCACAGCGTTCGGGGATGGCCTCGATCCCGGCGACGCAACGATCCGTGAAGACGCGCGCCGCGCTGCTCAGCAGACGAACGGATTCGAGCAGGTTGTGCGCCATAACCGGCATCATCACATTCAGCTCGAACAGGCTGTCGCGCGCGCCCAGTGCGACGGCCACGTCGTTGCCCATCGCCTGGGCAGCGACTTGCAGCACCATCTCGCACATCACCGGGTTTACCTTTCCGGGCATGATGCTCGAACCCGGCTGGGTTTCGGGAATCCGGATTTCGCCGATGCCGCAGCGCGGACCGCTGGCGAGGAAGCGGATGTCGTTGGCGATCTTGGTGAGGCTGACGGCGATGGTGCGCACCAGGCCGGAAGCCTCGCAGATGCCGTCTTTGGCCGCCTGCGCCTCGAAATGATTGGCGGCCTCGACGAATTCCATGCCAGTCCGCTGCGACAACAGCGCCGCCATCCGGGCACCGAACTCCGGATGGGCATTGATGCCGGTGCCGACGGCCGTCCCGCCGATCGGCAGCTCGCGCAGCGCGCGGATAGCCTTTGTGGCACGCATCATCGCCAGCTTCGCCTGCGCGGCGTAGCCGCTGAATTCCTGTCCGAGCCGGATGGGCGTAGCGTCTTGTAAATGTGTACGGCCGATCTTGACGATCGCATCGAAGGCGCTGGCCTTCTTATCCAACGCATGCGTCAGGTGTTCGAGCGCGGGGATCAGGTCGCCGTGCAGCGCCTCGGCCGCACTGACGTGCATCGCGGTCGGAATGACATCGTTCGAGGACTGGCCCATGTTGACGTGGTCATTGGGATGCACCGGCGTGCGCGACCCGATTTTCCCGCCGGCCAGCTCGATGGCCCGGTTCGCGATGACCTCGTTGGCATTCATGTTGGTGCTGGTACCCGAGCCAGTCTGGTAAATGTCCAGCACGAAGTGCTCGTCCAGCTTGCCGTCGATGACCTCTTGTGCGGCGCGCTCGATCAACTCGGAGAGCTTCGGATCCAGGATGCCCAGATCGCGATTGACGCGCGCCGCCGCCTGCTTAATCAGTCCCAGCGCCCGGATGAAGCGCCGGCCGAAGCGATAACCGCTGATCGGAAAGTTCTCCACCGCGCGCTGCGTCTGCGCGCCCCAATACGCACTGGCCGGCACGTGCATCTCTCCCATGCTATCCTTTTCGATTCGCGTTTCGGCGGGCATAAGTCCTCCGGTTAGGCGGGAGCATCACCTCGCGCCGTTAGTTGCAGTGTTGCGAGCCAATCCGTCGCCGGCGCGCCCATGACTGCCCGCGGATTTTAGCGAAGGAGGGCCGGCGCGGCGACTCGTTGGATCTGTGCACAATGGATAACAAGGAGATCACCAGTTCGGCGGCAGATGCGCTATGAATTTTCCCAACCCTCCGGCGCATTGCCCGAAATCGTAACGAAGAAGTTGAAGATTCTCATGGACGACCTCATTGCGAAACCTTCGCAAATCGTGCACCCGCGCAACCGTGTCGGGATCGATCTTGCGCCGCGCAGCGAGGCTGTCAACCAACTGGTTCAATTCCGGTACCGTGTCGCGCCCCAGTCCGCGCAGCCAGTAGTCGCGCAGGATCGCCTCCCAAGACGCGAAGAGTCGCAACATGTAAGTGAGTTCCAGATGGGCGCGGCAGCGCTGCAGGTCGCCGACCGACAATGCGCGCCCTCGGTGCAAAGGGGCCGCGCTCAGGTGCAGGTGCCAATCGCGCAGGACTACCGCCAGTGCGAACCGCGCGGCTTCCATTTCGTCGCGAACACGAGCGAGCCAGTTGTAGGCGGCGGCGCGTTTCACCCTAGCTCAGTAAGTCGTGGGCGAGCTGAACGAATGTCTGCCGCTCCCACGGCTGCCGTAGCGGAATATTGGAATCGGTCATGATCTTCCACCCGCCCGAGTCGCCGACCAGCTTCACGCGGCTGAGGGTGGGAAAAGCCTCGAGATCGACACGACCGTCACCCCCGATGACCTCCAGCGCGATCGGATTGAGCAGCAACTCCCCGCCGGACAGAGTTATCCGCAAGGATGGTACGGCGTAGGAGCCCAGAGACGGCTCCCGGATGGTGTTCTCCCCCCGCTCTACTGCCCATCCCTCGGATTGACACCAAAACGTGACTTCGTCCGCCAGGGCGTTGAGACGCGCAATCCAAGCCTCCCGACGCTGCTGATCCGTATCCAGTATCTGATTCATGGCGAATTCGCTCCGCTTGTGGGATTGTACGCAACCAATGGGCTTACACAAAGCCGCTGCGCGCCAAGTTTCTTGGCTGGGCGGGATCGTGCTAGGAGTCTGTCCGAATAATACCCAAGAAGCCCGTCCGAGGGCACCTTGTGCCTTCAAGACCCAGGTTTTGTGACCACAGTATCGCCTTCCGCGGGGTCGGCGCCGATTACTCGGACAGACTCCTAGGCTCGCCGTCGGCGTCGCTTGGCTCTGCACGGACGCCGCTTCGCGGCGCGCAGCATGCTCCGCACATCCGCGAGGTCCAGGGGTCGTCGAGCAGACCGCTTGGCGCGGATGAAGTCTGAACTCCCCATCACGAAGGTCGGAACGCCGCCGTAGGTGACGCGCACGCGTCGACGCCAGGCGGTGGCGAAGGTCACACCGTCGATACCCATCATGATGTCGACGCGGTTGGGCTCCACGCCCATCGTATAGACCAGGTCGGGGTTCGCCAGGTCGTCCGGGACGACGCCCTTCAGAGGTGCGCCGAACTTGCGGAGCGCGTCCCACACGCGGTTCGCGTTATCCGGCGTGGCTTCCACCCACACGTCGAGATCTTTGGTATACCGCGGCTCACCCGACGGCGTGAGCGCCGGCCACGAGGTAGCGGGCGTTCGCGTCGTTCAAGGCGCGCAACAGATCGCAAAAGTCGGGGTTGGCATCCATCACCGCCTCGAAAAAGATCGTGTTCCTTCACCATCTGCCACATAGCCGCGAAGCGCCCTTCGTGCCCGACCCGCCGCCAAAACTCCAGGTCGAAATCCCGATTTTGGTCCTTGCGCGCGATCAGGCGCGCCATGACGACGCGCCTGCGGGTTCCGAGCTGACGCTTCGAATTCATGCATTTCCTTATAGCGGGCCGTTCGCTGGCGCTCACGCCCTCATTGGGCCCGCCGGCCGGCGAGCGCGTCCCGATCATGGCCACCAGGCCCGGCAAGGTGGTGCTGCCGATGCACCCAGCCATTTTTTGCAAGCGCGGGCGGTCTCCACTAGAATCTGGCATACGGCGTGGCAGGATCGGATGAGAGGCCGTACAGGGAGCAGCACGGTATCCGCGCGTTCCTTCTCGATTTCTCCACGCGTCCGCGGACGCGGCACACCCGGCGATAGGCGCAGCCGCGACGGTTGATGCCGCGGTAGTCGAGAGCGAGTCATGACCACAACGACCAGCAATCCACCATCGGTAGTCGTCAGCAGTCCGGTGCGGACTCCAGCAGTGAATCGTGTTCAGCGCCTGGCGGGCGGACGGACGTTTATCTGGGTGGCCGGGTTTTTGAGTTTCGGCGCGGTCGCCTGGCTGGGGACTTCGTGGTTGCGGACCGAACGTAAGGCCGACGCCATTAGCGTGTTCACTGTTTCGCGCCGCAGCTTCCCGGTAATCCTCCCCGAAAAGGGTGAACTCAAGGCCGGCAAGTCGGTGGACATCAAGTCGGAGGTCGAGGGACGCTCCCGGATTATCTGGCTCATCGCGGAAGGGACCGAGGTCCAGGAGGGCGACCTGCTGGTAAAGCTCGCCAGTGACGAGATCGAGGAGAAAGTTCGCAATCAGACCATCCAGGAGGCGAATGCGACCGCGGCGCTGGAGGCGGCCGAGCGCGAATTCGAAATCCTGCGCGATCAGAATGGCAGCGACATTCGCAAGGCCGAGTTGCAGCTCTCCAACGCCCAGATCGATCTGCAGAAGTACATGAAGGGCGACTGGGAGCAAGCTCAGCTCGCGGCCGATCTGGACGTCAAGAAAGCCGAGAAGGTGCTCGACCGGGCCAAATCCGATTATGCCGATTCGCTCGACCTCTACGAGAAGAAGTTCATCCCGAAGGGCCAGAAGCTCGAAGACGAAATGAAGCTGATGGAGGCGGAAATCGGGCTGCAGAAGGCCAGGCTGGCGCTGGACGTGCTCGAAAAATACACCCATCCCAAGGACAAGCGGCAACGGGAATCGGACGTAGCCGAGGCCGAGAAAGAACTCGACCGCGTCCGCAACGGCGCCTCCGCCAAAGAGGCCAAGCAGGCGGCCGAGTTGGACGCGCGCCGCGCCAGCCTGGACCTCACGCGTCAACAACTCGCCAAGTACAGGGACCAGCAGTCGAAGACGGAAATCAAAGCGCCCGCCCCGGGGCTGGTGGTCTACGAGAATTCAGAAGGCAGGCGCTGGGACGCGAGCCGGCAGATAGCCGAGGGCAACGAAGTGTTCGAGCGGCAGACGATCATTCGTCTGCCGGATACCAGCGTCATGGTCGTCAAAGTGCGCATCCATGAGGCCAAGACCGACAAGATCAAGCCGAACCAGCCGGCGCGGATCACGGTCGAGGCCCTGCCCGGCCGCAACTTCACCGGCAAGATCACCAAGATCGCGCCGCTCGCCGATTCGAGCAATCAGTGGCTCAATCCCGATCTGAAGGAATACGAGACGGAGATCACGATCGACCAGTCCGATCCCAACCTCAAGCCGGGCGTTACCGCGCAGGCCGAGATCATTGCGGACGAAGTGCAGGATGAGTTGGCCATTCCGACGCAGAGCGTCTTCATGAAGGCCGGCAAGGCTTACGTCTTTCGCGGCCGATCCGAGCGCGATGCCGAACCCGTCGAAGTTACCCTGGGTATTTCCAGCGCTGAGTATGTCACCGTCAAATCCGGTTTGAACGAAGGCGACAAGGTGCTGCTGGCGGTTTCCGACGATCTGAAGCGCAAGTTGCCCGAGCCGCCGCCCGGTGAGTCCGCCGAAGCTCCGCTGGTGGTGACCGATGGCGGCGGGCTGGCGCCGCGCGGCGGCGGCGGGCGCATGGGCGCTCCAGGGGGAGCCCCTGGCGGCAATCGCCCGCCGGGTGGCGCGCCGCGCCCCAGCGGCAGTCCGGGAGGCGGCGGCCGCGGCCCACGTCGTGCACCCTGATCCCGCACAATACTCGCTCGCTGATGCGCGCGGTTCTGGACGCGATGTCATCGCCTCTGTGAACGAACTGGTGAAGGTCTATGCCAAGCCCGGCACGACCGTCATGGTCGAGGCGCTGCGCGGCGTGGACATCGATTTTCGCCGCGGCGAGTCGGTGGCCGTTTGCGGCGCCAGCGGTTCAGGCAAGAGCACGCTGATGAACATCATCGGCTGCCTCGATCGTCCGACCGCCGGGCGCTATCTGCTGGGGGATCGCGACGTCTCCTACCTCGAAGACGACGCGCTGTCCGACATTCGCGGCCGCTACATCGGTTTCGTTTTTCAGAGTTTCAATCTGATTCAGCAGTTGACGGTGCTCGAAAATCTCGAGGTCCCGCTCTTCTATCAGGGCGCTCCAGCGCGCGAGCGCCGCGCGAAAGCCCAGGAGCTGATCGAGATGGTTTGCCTGGCGGATCGCGGGCATCATCGGCCGATGGAGCTGTCGGGCGGACAGCAGCAGCGCGTCGCCATCGCGCGGGCGCTGATCAATGACCCGCTCATCATTCTGGCCGACGAACCCACCGGAAATCTCGACACGGCCACGGGCGAGATGATCCTGCAGATTTTCGACAAGCTGCACGCGGCCGGCAAGACCATCATCATGGTCACGCACGAGCCGCACGTCGCTCAGCGCTGCCAACGCGTCATCACCCTGCGCGACGGACTGATTCTCTCCGACGAGCGTAACGGCGCCCGGGCGTCCGCATGAGATTCAGGACTCTGAGACGCTGAGGGACTGAGAATACTCGCTATTGAGGAGCGAATTGCCAATGGAGTGAGAGACTGTTGGCCCACTTCTTCAGAGGTGGGGGAGCGATGACGCGCGTCGATCACAGCTTGCAATGTGCCCGTTGCCTGGCGGAGTTGAGGGGCTTCGGCGCGACCGATACCTGTCCTATATGTGGTCTAGGCGTCGCAGTGTCGTTGAGAAACGCGGCGGAGGCGCTCGCTGGGAGAGCGGCGACGCGATTACAGGTCGACATCACGTGCGCTTACTGCGGCTACAATCTGCGTACGCTGCGAATTGGCGCGAACTGCCCCGAGTGTGGAAAACCGGTGACGAGCACGCTTGATCGACCGCAGTCGGGTCGCTGTTCGTTTGGCATCGCCACGGCGTGCGTGGGATTTCTCACGCCGATAGCGGCAGGCGCTCTATTGGGCTTCGACGTCGTGCACCTGGGGCCCTGTGGCGGCGCCGGGGGACCAGCCGTCCTGCTGCTTGCGGCCGCGCTGACGCCCATGGCGTTCATTTTGGGCACCATCATGTCAGCGCTCTGTCGGGCAAGAGGTCCATTGCTCGCGAATGTAGTTGGGCTCACCGGTTGCATTTCACTCGCCGTATGGCTGATTATCGCGCAGTTCTAGGAAATGCAGCCGCCGCGAAGCGCGTAAGTAGCAGAAAGGAGGCCCATCCAAATGCTCTGCTGCGGATTGTGGATGATCTCGTGCTTCCTAGCGTGCGGTGATGGCGAGGATCCTGTCGCTACTGAACAGTTGGCTGTTCCAGTCACAACGGTAGCTCCGGATCCAAATGGGCTCGAATGGCGCGTCACCATGGCGCGCAGTTTCACGACGTTCGACGCGATAGTTTGCGAGTCCCGGATAGTTAACGCATCCGGCTCCGCAATTCGCTTTGATTCGGATGATCGCAAGGCCGAGAATCTGATTCTCTTCCTGAGGTCAGATGATGGCCGGATGAAGCATCAGGATCTGCGCTACAAACCGGTTGCTTGGAGCGTCTACACCATCGCAGAACCTGATCATCCGGTGGTCGAGTGCCGGTTCGATGTTAGGGAGATATTCGCGATGTTCGGCGGGCTTCCGCCCGGGCGGTATCTGTTGCGGCTGAAGTATCCGGCCGCGGCTTACAAACTGCCGGATAGGCCGGGGGAAGAAGACGACATCGGCTCGCCCGATC
>DASXUA010000630.1:0-2916 GCA_036505095.1 Phycisphaerae bacterium | reverse complement strand
GGTCGTCCCGGCGCAGCAGTCTGGTGGGTCACCTTGCAGGGCATGCTGGCGTTCATGTTGCTGCTGTCGCCGGCGGGCGCGCCGCTGCTGGTCGCCGGCCTGCGCGCGATCCTGCATGGTTTTTTTCATCCGGACCTGCTCAGCGGTTTGGCGGTTGTAGCGGCTTTTTCGACGGGTGTGCGCGAGGCAACCACCGGCCATCCGCATGCGGAAGGATTCGTCACGGCCGCCATGATCCTGACGGTGATCAACAGCGGAAGGAATTTGGAAACGCGCCTGCGACGCGCGCTCGTGCGCACCGCGGGTGCGGATATCGGGCCAGGCGCCACTGCCGCCAGCGCGCTCCGGAACACACTGGCGGATGACCTGGCATCGGCACTGGTACCGATCTCGATCGCCATCGCCGCGCTCACGTTTCTGGCCTGGATGAATTATTCGGCAGGCGCGTGGTGGTCGGGAATGCGCGCGGCGATTGCCGTGCTGGTCATCGCCTCACCCAGCGCGCTCGGCCTGGCGCCCTCACCAATAGCCAGCACCGCGCGCCCGTCAATGCCGTTCAGAACCGCGAGCGTAAGCGAGCGCTCTCAGGCGCGCGCTCACCGTCTCATGCACCGAAATCTCTGGTTGACGATCGCCTACCACCTCATTGCCATCGCCGCGGCCGCGCTGGGGCAAGTCCCCCCCATCTGCGCCGCGGCGGCGGCGGCGCTTTGGCCGTCGATCATCGCGCTCAACGTGCTGCGGCTGAGGCGTCATCAGCGCGAAGGATAAAGGTGATAAAGCATGATGTAGATCAGCACACCCGTGACCGACACGTACATCCAGATCGGCCAGGTGATGCGCGCGATGCGGCGGTGCCGGTCGAAGCGCGCCCGGGCGGCGCGCCACAGCGTCACCAGCGCCAGCGGCACCACCACACCGGCCAGGATGATGTGCGAAATGAGCATTCCGTAGTACAGCGGACGAATCCAACCCTGCCCGCTGAACCGTGTCGCGCCGGCCTTGAGCACGAAGTGATAGGTGATGTACGAGGTCAGGAACAGCGTCGACGTGATGAAGGCCGAGATCATGCACGTAGCATGCAGCCGCACGCGCCACGTGCGAATCGCAAAGTAGCCCACGCCCAGAAACACGGCCGCAATGCCGTTCAGCGTCGCGTTCAGCGCCGGTAAGTCACTTCCAGTGATCATGAGCATCGTGAGCGATCTCGCGCCGAATAATTGGACGCTGAGACGCTGAGGTGCTCGTCAGAACCCCGCCCGCGAGGGCGGGGTGACTTGCGCACACGAGAAGCGCCCGCACGTCTCCCCCCACTGGCGTGGGGGGTTCTGAGCTGTCCTCAGCGTTCTCAGCGTCTCAGCGTCATTTCTTCTTGGCGTCTTTGCGCCTTTGCGCGACACAACCTGGTGATCAGCGTTCCTTGGCAATCAGGCGCACGTCGTGTTCGAGCTTCGGCAGCGACTCGGCCTCCGTGCCGTCATATCCGCCGCGCACGCGGCCCTGCCGATCGACGATGCTGAAGCGCGGACTGTGGAACAGCAGGTCTTCGTTCTTGACCAGTTTGAAGCTGTCGCCGATCAGCTTGCGGATCTCACCCTCTTCCCCGGTCAGAAACAACCAGCGCTGCGGATCGGCGTGGTAGAATTCGGCGTAGCCCGCGAGCACCTCGGGGGTGTCACGGCCCGGATCGACGCTGATCGAAACCAGCTTCAGGTCCGGCACATCGGCCAGATCCTGCTCGAGCTGCTTCATCGCCTTCGTCATGGTGGGACACGTTCCCGCGCAAGAGGTGAAAATGAAATCCGCCACCCATACCTTGCCCAGCAGATCCTTTCGCGTGATCGTCTTGCCGCTCGTGTCGGTCAGCGTGAAGTCCTGCACCGGCCACAGCACCGGCGGACCGGCTTCCACACTCGCGACTCCGCGCCCGCTTGATTCTCCCTCTCCACTCAGAGGAGAGGGCCGCGGTGCGGGGGCTCGGCTGCGTAGCGAGAACCCCAGCACCGCGATAGCGACGACCGCCAGCGATCCCAGAATGATTCGACTAGTCCACTTGCCCGGCATCTTCAAACTCCCAGCACCTCATCTCGCCGTGACTTTGATTGTAGGCGTGATGTGCCGGTGAGCCAATTTGGGGTGGCACGTGCAAACGGCCTCTTGTTTGCCCGTGCGAACGGCGAGGGTAACCCCGGTCAAGCGATAGGTCTGCTTGGGCGTGCCACTCAAAATGGCGGATCAATCACTTTTCCGCTTGATCCGCGTTGATCGGCGTGTGTCTGCGGCCTGCTCTTTATTCGTGCCCGGTCCGCGATCGAGCACGTCCGCCGCCCCGCCGCCGGGGTCGTGGCCTTCGTACTCGCCGCTGGGAGCCGAGCCCAGGCGTGTGCCGCCCGCGAAACTGGCCCGGCCGCCCTGCGCGCGTCGGCCGGGCTGATGCCCGCCAGGCGCCCCGCCACGGGCATGCGAGCTGCCCCCACCCATGCCGCCGCCCGAGCCGGCCCCCATGCCGCCGCCGCCACTGCTGCCGCCCCCCTTCCGCGTGCCCAACCGGCCTTTACGCCCGACCAATTCGTCCCGATCACCACGATCTGGAGTGCGCCCCATAGCTGTTCTCCTGCTGTGTCCGCGATTCCGTTTGTTTCTCTAGGTTCATCAGCAAGCAAGTAGCGTGCGAGTGTCTCGCAAACTGTTCACACAGAAACTAAACTGGAGAAACCATGCCGGAGCCGTGGGCTCCGGATGGCCGGGCGCGCCGACAGGGTGTCGGCGGTACATGCCGGCAGGCTGCCGGCGCTACGGTCAGGAGATTTGTCATGCGTACACGCATGTGCCGTACGCTCCGGTTAGCAGTGACCGCCGTGGCGAGCGCCATGGCCACTTCCGCCCTGGCGCAGCCGTCGTTTACTCCGCTGGGCG
>DASXUA010000629.1:0-15858 GCA_036505095.1 Phycisphaerae bacterium | reverse complement strand
CTCCGTGTGCTTCGAACAAACGCGGCTGGCGCCGGAAAACGTCGAGCAGCTTCGCCATCGAATGGGTTACGTCGTGCAGGACGGCGGGCTTTTCCCGCACCTGACAGCGCTCGGCAACGTCACTCTGCTGGCACGCTATCTGGGATGGAGCCGCGAACGAAACATCGCACGGATTGACGAGCTGACCGAGCTGACGCAGTTTCCGCGCGATGGGCTGGGGCGTTATCCCGTGCAGCTTTCCGGCGGACAGCGGCAGCGCGTCAGCCTGATGCGCGCACTGATGCTGGACCCGCAGGTGCTGTTGCTGGACGAGCCGTTGGCGGCACTCGACCCGATGATCCGCTTCGAGCTGCAGAACGACCTACGGCGCATCTTCGAATCGCTGGGCAAGACGGTCGTACTGGTGACGCACGATATCGCGGAGGCGGCGTTCTTCGGCCACACGATCGTGCTGCTGCGCGCGGGAAAGATCGTACAGACGGCGGAGGGTGGATTCGATCAGCTTGTGCAGGCGCCGGCCGATCCGTTCGTTACGCGGTTTATTAACGCGCAGCGGGCGCTGAAGGTGTAGTGGTGAGTAGCAGAGTAGTCAGTACGAAGGCGGCGCAACCCCGTTGGGGTTGTGTAATGGGTGGGCTCCACTTTCCCAGGGTAGCCGCTGCGCGACAACCCTGGGCTGAAGGCCGGCACGCCGTTGGCGTGCATCTCAATCTCGCGCCGGCCGTTCTTGTAGCAGCTCTTCTTCTTTGCGTCTTTGCGTCTTTGCGCGCGATACAGGCGGGAGAGCCGTCGGCCGTGCGAGTTGGCTCGAAGAAGTTCACCGAATCAGTGATCCTGGGCGAGATGGCCACGCAGCTTGCGGTCAATGCGGGCGCGCAGACGGTCCATCGGCGCGAACTCGGCGGGACGCAATTCCTTTGGAAGGCACTGTTGGCCGGCGAGATCGACGTCTATCCGGAGTATACGGGGACCATCCGCGAGGAAATCCTAGCGGGCCGCGCGGCAGAAACCGATGAAGAGCTGCGCGCCGCGCTGGCCGCGCACGGCGTGCGAATGAGCCGCCCGCTCGGATTCAACGACACGTATGCTCTGGGGATGCCGGAGGAACTCGCGCAGCGCCTGGGAATCCGCACGATTTCCGAGCTGCGCGCCCATCCGGACCTGCGTTTCGCCTTCTCCGACGAGTTCATGAATCGCGCTGAAGGTTGGCCGAGTCTACGCCAGCGCTACGGCCTGCCGCAGGCCGACGTCCGCGGCATGGATCACGACCTGGCCTATCGCGGTTTGCAGAGCGGGCATATCGACGTGACCGATCTGTATTCGACCGATGCCGAAATCCGCTACTACAAGCTGCGCGTGCTGCAAGACGACCTGCACCACTTCCCCGCCTATCAGGCGGTTCTCCTTTTTCGGGCTGATTTCGCCGAGCGGGCGCCCGCCGCCATCGCCGGCCTGTTGCGGCTGGAGGGTCGCATCTCCGAAACCGAAATGATCGAGCTGAACGCGCGCGCCAAGCTCGACAAGGTCCCCGAGACGCGGGTCGCGGCGGACTTCCTGAAACGCAAACTGGCCTTGGACGTGCAGGTCGGAACTGAAACCGATTTCGCGAAGTTCGTGAAGCATACGCGCGATCACCTGAACCTCGTGCTCAAGTCGCTCGCCTGCGCGATCCTGCTCGCGATCCCGCTGGGAATCCTCGCGGCCAAACGCCCGCACTTCGGGCAGATGATCCTCGCAGCCGCAGGCATCGTGCAAACGCTTCCGTCGCTGGCGCTGCTGGTATTCATGATCCCGCTGCTGGGCATCGGGCCGCGACCGGCCATCGTGGCGCTGTTCCTTTACAGTCTGCTGCCGATCATCCGCAACACCTACACAGGGCTGACAGACATTACGGTATCGATCCGCGAGTCGGCCGAGGCGCTCGGCCTGCCGCCAGCCGCCCGGCTGCGGCTGATCGAGCTGCCGCTGGCGGCACGAGCGATTCTGGCGGGCATCAAGACCTCGGCCGTCATCAACGTCGGCACGGCCACGCTCGGCGCGCTGATCGGTGCGGGCGGCTACGGCGAGCCGATCTTCACGGGTATCCGACTGGACGATATGCGACTGGTTCTGCAGGGGGCGTTTCCTGCGGCCGCTTTGGCGCTGGTCGTACAAGCGCTGTTCGACCTGGCGGAGCGGGGCGTCGTCCCGAAGGGTCTGCGGTTGAGGGCGCAGCCTTGAATGCGGCGAACGGCACGGGCGAGACGCCCACGCCACAAACGCGGTATACTCGCCGGGTTACTTTGCATCAGGCGCGAGCCGATGAGCGATGAACATGACCGGTGCCAACATCGACGCGCGACTCCTGGCGGAGTGGGTCACCGATGCTCGGCAGCGCACCTTTGACCTGGTGACCGATCTCCGCGATGAACAGCTCCTGGGACCGCGCCTGAGAACGATTAACCCGCTACTCTGGGAGATCGGGCACGTGGCGTGGTTCGCCGAGAAATGGACGCTGCGGCGCCACGGAGAGTCAGCGCTCCTGCCTGAGGCCGACGCGCTTTATGATTCCATCGCGATCCCGCATGACACGCGCTGGGACCTGCCGCTGCCACCGCGCCGCAAGGTGCTGTCGTATTTGCGCGACGTGCGCGATCGGATGCTGGAGCGACTGGTATCGCAAGCTTTGGACACGGAAGACGCCTACTTCTTCCAATTAGCTGTCTTTCACGAGGACATGCATACCGAGGCGTTCACGTACACGCGCCAGACGCTGGGTGATCCGCCGCCTCGCTGGTCCGAGAATCCCGGCTGGTGCGAGAATCCTTTCTCGCACCCACCTCCGCGGGAATCCCTTCCCGTGAACGCGGAGCGCAGCGCGCCGGACGCCGACAAGATGTCGGCGGTACATGCCGGCAGGATGCTGGTGCTACACGTGCCGATCCCGCGGGGCGATGTCCAAATTCCCGGCGGCACGTTTTGGCTTGGCGCGCCATGCGCACCCGCGGCTGCGCCG
The DNA here is from genome assembly GCA_036505095.1 of Phycisphaerae bacterium. Lineage (GTDB taxonomy): Bacteria > Planctomycetota > Phycisphaerae > UBA1845 > UBA1845 > DASXUA01. Next base: position 12,863 of record DASXUA010000629.1, on the reverse strand, counting down.
CGTGAGGGCATGCCGCACGAGCCGTTCGTATTCGACAACGAGAAATGGGCGCATGCGGTTGAGGTGCGGCCGTTTGCTATGTCGCGCACGGCCGTCACGCAGGCCGAATTTGCCGCGTTCGTCGATGACGGTGGTTACCGGCGCGGCGAGTTCTGGAGCGAGCCGGGCTGGCGCTGGCGCGAATCTGCCAGCGCGGAACAGCCGGTATACTGGCGGCGCGACTCGGGTGGCGGCTGGCTGCGCCGGCACTTTGACGAATGGGTGTCGCTCGAGCCGAATCTGCCCGTGATTCATGTCAACTGGTATGAGGCCGAGGCGTATTGCCGCTGGGCCGGGCGGCGATTGCCTACAGAAGCCGAATGGGAACTCGCGGCCGCAGGCGCGCCGGCCGCGGACGGGCGCGCGTTGTCCGAACGCAAACGGCGCTTTCCGTGGGGCGATCGGTCGCCCGATGAAGAGCGCGCCAATCTGGACTGGCGCCGCATGGGTTGCACCGGCGTGGATGCCCTGCCGGACGGTGACAGTGCGTTCGGCTGCCGGCAGATGATCGGCAACGTGTGGGAATGGACAGCCAGCGACTTCTTGCCGTATCCCGACTTCGTCGCCGACCCCTACCGGGAATACTCCCAACCCTGGTTCGGGACGCACAAAGTGCTGCGCGGCGGCTGTTGGGCGACGCGCGCGCGGCTCTTGCGGAATACCTGGCGCAACTTCTACACGCCGGACCGGCGCGACGTCTGGGCCGGCTTCCGTACGTGCGCGCTATGAAGATCTGCGTGGTGACTCCCGCGCCGCCCGGTTCGCGCAAGGGCAATCGCATCACGGCCGTGCGCTGGGCGCGCCTGCTGCGGGAATTGGGGCATCGCGTGCAGGTCCGCCAAGCTTATGAAGGCTCGCACTGTGACGTGCTGCTGGCGCTGCACGCACGGCGCAGCGCCGAGTCGATCGCCCGGTTCCGGCGCAAGCATCCGGACAAGCCGCTGGTGCTGGCGCTGACCGGCACAGACCTCTACGGCGATATCCATACCGACCCGGTCGCGCAGCGCAGCCTTGAGCTGGCCTCGCGGTTCATCCTGCTGCAACCGGCCGGCATCGAGGAATTGGCGCAGCGCCTGCGCGACAAGGCGCGCGTGATCTACCAATCCGTCGAGTTGCCCCGCCACGCGAGCCGGAGCGCGCACCACTCCAGCGGTCACCATTTCGAAGTTTGCGTGCTGGGCCATCTACGCGCTGTCAAGGATCCGTTTCGGACGGCGCAGGCCGCGCGGTTACTACCGGAGGAATCGTGCATTCGCGTAACGCAGGTCGGAGGGGCGCTCAGCGCTGACATGGCCGAGCAGGCGCGCGGCGAGCAGGCGTCGAATCCGCGCTATCGCTGGCTCGGCGAGCTGCCGCGCTGGAAGGCACTGCGCGCCCTGGCGCGCTCCGATCTGCTGGTGCTCACGTCGCAGATGGAGGGCGGCGCCAACGTGATTTCCGAGGCCCTTGCGGTGGGCGTTCCGGTGATTTCGTCGCGGATTTCGGGATCGGTCGGCCTCCTAGGAACGGACTACCCCGGTTACTTCCCCGTCGGGGATACGCAGGGCTTGGCCAAACTGTTGTGGCGGGCCGAGACCGATCCGCAGTTCTATCGCGCGCTCCAGAAATGGTGCGTGCGTCTGCGACCGCTGATCGACCCGGCGCGCGAGCGGCGAGGCTGGCGTTCGCTGCTGCGCGAGTTGAGCGTGTCGTCGGTCAGACCATGTAGGCCACGTCCGATGCGCCCGTTGGGTAGGCCCAAGTCATCTCCTTCAACTCGTCGGCACGCAGGCCCGCCCGGATCGCCAGCGCGAAAACGCTGATGACGTCCTCGGCATGCGGACCGAGCAGATGGGCGCCCAAGATGCGCCGGCTTTCCTCTTCAATCAGCACCTTGAAGCCCGCGGGCGGACTGCCGACACGCCGGGCGGAGTACCAGCCGGACGTGTCTTCATGGCGGACTTTGAACTTGAGGCCCTGCTTCCGCGCCGCTTCCTCCCCAAGGCCGACCGACGCCAGCGCCGGAACTGTAAAGACGACCGTCGGAACCACGCCGTACTCCGCGCGGTGATGGTTGCCGTCCAGCAGATTGGCCGCGACGATGCGCCCCTCCATTGCGGCGATGGGCGTCAACGGCGGGCGCGGTCTGCTCGCGACATCCCCAGCGGCGTAGACCGCCGGATTGGAGACGCTCTGCAGATATTCGTTGACGCAGACTCCGGTTCGATCGTGCTGCACGGCAGCACGGGTGAGGTCCAGATCGTCGATGTCTGGGACACGCCCTGCGCCGTGTACCACCAAGTCGGCCGCGAGTGTGCGTTCCGTGTTCTGATGGGACACACGGACGATGAACTCACCGCCGCGCTTCTCGACCGCCGTGACGGGGCTGTCGACATGAACACGCACGCCGAGGGCGCGCGTGGACTGAAGGAGTTGGTCCACCAAGTCGGGATCGAACCGCGCGAGCGGTCGTGGCCCGCGGTGCACGACCGTGACTTCGGCGCCGGCCCGGACGGCAACGTGCGCGAACTCGAAGGCAATGAAGCCGCCGCCGATGAAAAGTATGCGCCGTGGCAGCCGCTGGATCTCAAGAAAGTCGTCGCTCGTGGAGATGTGCTCTTCGCCGGGAATTCTCAGCGGCTGCGGCTTGGCGCCGGCAGCGATCAGCACGTGCCGGCCGAGCAGCGTCTGCGCGCCAACCTCGAGACTGGTCCGAGCAGTGAATCGCGCACGACCGTGGAAGACAGCGATGCCCGCGTCGGCGAAGCCCTTTTCGCGCTGGGCTGGAACCGGATCGGTGAAGGTCCGCTTGAAAGCCATGAGAGCCGGCCAGTCGACGGAGAGCCCGTCCGCCGACAGCCCCTTGCCCGCCATGCGGCGGCTCCAGTCGACCAACTCGGCGACGCCGACCAGGACCTTCTTCGGATCGCAACCGCGCAGGGCACACGTGCCGCCCAGCGGCCGGCTATCGACAATGGCCACGGACCAGCCCGCTACACGGCAGCGACTCGCGGCGCTCGAACCGGCGGAACCTGTTCCGATGACGATCAGGTCAAATGTTTCGCCCATGGTGGACTCCTGCCCGCGCTGCACTGTCCCAAGTCGTTCGCCACCCTATCATATGCCCGTCAGAGGATGCTCCGAGCCAGCAGCGCGAGCGAGATGAGGAATGGCAACCGGCCGCGACCAGTTGACATTGATTGACATAAGGGACGGGAGCCTTCCAACGACGTTAGGTGACGACGTCCGCGCTGGGCTTAGCGCACAACCCAAGCGCCTGCCCTGCCGTTACTTTTACGACCGCGAGGGCTCGCGGCTGTTCGAAGAGATCTGCACGCTGCCCGAGTATTACCTGACGCGCGCCGAGACCGAGATTCTTACGGCGCACGCCGAAGAGCTGGCGCAGCAGTTCCACGGGCGCGTGACGGTCATCGAGCTGGGCAGCGGCAGCGCGGTCAAGACACAGATTCTGCTCAGGGCGCTGCTAGCGGGCGGCCAAAGCGTAAGTTACGTCCCGCTGGACCTGTCGCGCGCCGCTCTGCAGGATAGTTCGCAGCGCCTGCTGGCCGCCTGTAGCGGTCTAAGGATCACGGCCGTGGTCGGCGAATACCGCGATGGGCTGACGTTGCTGCGTGAGGGGTTCACTTACCCAACGCCCGGGACTCAGCCCTCAGGTGGGAGCACTGAAGCGCCGCGGTTGATCCTGTGGCTGGGCTCGAACATCGGCAACCTGGAGCGGAACGACGCGGCCGACTTTCTTCGCGAATTGGGGGACACGCTGCGGCCGCGTGACCGTCTGCTGGTCGGGATCGATCTACGCAAGGAGCGCGCGACGCTCGAACAGGCCTACGATGATTCACGCGGGATCACCGCCGAGTTCAATGGCAACATCCTGGTGCGCATCAACCGCGAGTTGGGTGGGCATTTTGAGCCATCGGCGTTCCGGCACCGCGCGATCTACAACGAGCCCGTCGGACGGATCGAGATGTACCTGGTCAGCACGCGCGCACAGCGCGTGCCGATCGACCGGCTGGGCCTCGAAGTGCCATTCGAACAAGACGAAGCGATTCATACCGAGAACTCGTACAAGTATTCGACGGATGAGATCGACGTGCTAGCGGATGCCGCCAACCTGAACACTCGGGAGCGGTGGTTCGATGGCGCTCGTCGTTTCTGCGTGACGGTTTTCGGCGCAAACGTCTGAGGCGCCAGGCGCAGGGCTACGGCAAGGAGCCCATCCGCTGCCACAACTTCTCGGCGACACCGACTGCTGCACGGCGCGAGACGGGCTCGTCGCAGGTCTGAACCACGCGCTGCCGCATGACCCATCGGCCGCCGATCAGCACGTCGCGGACATATTGTGGACCCAGCCCAAAGATGAAATGCCCCGCCAGGTTGTCGGCCGTTAGCGGCGTCGGCGCGCTGTAGTCGGTGATGACCACGTCGGCCGCGGCTCCGACTGCCAGGCGGCCGACGGTCACGCCCAGCGCGGCCGACGCGCGCCGCGCCGCGACCGCCAGCATGGCGAGCACGTCACGTGGCGTGATGTCGATACGTGCGTCGCGCGCCTTGAGCCATGCCAGCTTCGCCTCCGTGAGCATGTCACCGCCGATTCCGTCGGTGCCGAGCATGACCGGCCCGTGGAAGCGCTCGATGGGCGCGTAGCCGACGGCGTTGTTCATGTTGGAGCGCGGGTTGTGCGCGATGGTCAGGCCGGCTTCGTTGATCCGGGCAGTAGCCTCGGCGTCCAGATGCGTGCCGTGGGCGAAAACATTCGCCGGCCGGAGCAGGCCGTGGCGCGCCAGACGATCGATCAGTGGGGCGTGAAACTGCGCACGGCAGGTCGCATCGTCCACCGGGTCCTCGGCCACATGAATGTGCACGCCGGTATCGAACTCGCGCGCCAAATCGGCCAGCGCAGCCAACGACTCATCTTCCAGGGTAAACGCGGCGTGCGCGCCGACCAAACCAGCGAACCGGCCGTCGCGCCGCTGGGCGCACCGCGCGAGGAAGCGCCGGTTCTCCGCCAGACCCAGTCGCCCGCCGGGCCGGCCGTTGCGGTCCGTCGTCTCGTAGCACAACACGCCGCGCAGGCCGACAGCGCCGACGGCTTGCTCGATCAATTCCAGCGAGCCCTCGATCATGCCGGGCGACGCATGATGATCGATCAGTGTGGTCGTCCCACAACGCAGGGCGTCGAGCGCGCCAACTTGGGCGGAAAGTTGGATCGACTCAGCGTCGTGCGCCCGGTCCAGGCGCCACCAGACGCGCTGGAGAATCTCGAGAAAGTTCGTCGGCGCCGGTGACGGCGGCGGCACGCCGACCGCCAGCGCCGAATACAGGTGCGTGTGCCCGTTGACCAGACCGGGCATCACCACCGCACCGCCGCAATCGACGACATCGTCGCCGGGCTGGGAGGCGACCCGCGCGCCCCGTTGCACGATTTGCGATCCGCCGATCCGCAGCGCTCCGCGCTCGACCCGCGGCGGGTCGATGTCCACGAGCAACGCGTTCTGCAGGACGATACTCATACCAACGGGGCGCCCGCGTCTGTCAGAACCCCCCACGCGAGTGGGGGGTGACGCTTGGGGCGTTCTCGCATGCGCACGTCACCCCGCTCCGCCACGGTCGATCTGCGACCTCGCGGGCGGGGTTCTGATGCCGCCCTCTACCGATGTCAGATCCAAATTGTCAACCAGTTCGACGACGCGTTCGAGATCGGGCGGTACGTCATGCGGACGGCCGACGGCGCGGAGCGCCCCGGCCACGTCCTTCAGACCGTTTCCCGTGATCACCGCCACAACGGATGCGCGGTCGTCGAGAATCCCCTGCCGCCGGGCGACGGCGATCCCCGCAACCGCGGCGGCCGCGGCCGGTTCGGCGAACACGCCGGCCAGGCGGCCCGTCAGTCGCACCGCCTCCATGATCTGCTCGTCGGTCGCGATGACGAGTGCCCCACCACTCTCGCGCACGGCGTAGAGGGCTTTCCGCCAGTTGCGCGGCACTGGGACGTTGATGCTGTCGGCATACGTATCCCCCTTTCCTGAGCGATCGAGCTGTCCCGTTCGTTGCGCCTCCACGATCGGCGCGACCCCCGCCGCCTGGACGCCGAGCATACGCGCCTGCCAATCGATGATACCGATGGCTTTCATCTGGATGATGCCCTTCCAGACACCCGCGATCGAGCAGCCATCGCCGACGCTGCATGTGACCCAATCGGGTGGATCGTCGGCGCACTGCTCGGCGATTTCCAGACCGCCGGTCTTCTTACCTTCGACCAGATATGGGTTAATAGCGGCGTTGCGGTTGTACCAGCCGAAATGCTGGCACGCCTGCGTACAAAGCTCGTAAGCCTGCGCGTAGGAGCCCTGCACGCGGAAAACACGCGCGCCATAGGCGAGCAACTGCGCGAGCTTGCCCTCAGGGCAAAGCTTGGCGACGAAGATGCTGGCCTGCAAGCCGGCGGCGGCGGCGCAGTGGGCGAGGCTGCTGGCAGCGTTGCCGGTCGAGGCACACGCAATCGAGTCGAAGCCTTCCTGCATGGCCCGCGCGACGCCAACCGAGCTGGCCCGATCCTTGAAAGAGCCGGACGGGTTGCGGCCCTCGTCTTTCAGGCGCAGTCGGGCGATGCCCAATATCTTGGCCAGCCGGGCAGCCTCGACCAGGGGCGTCCAGCCGATGGTTCCGCTGCTCGGGCAGAAATCATCCTCAAGCGGAAGCAGTTCACGATAACGCCAGTGAGAGCGGGTGCGCTCGGAGAGCGCCTGACGCGTTAATGTCCGCGCGACACGGGGCAGGTCAAAATGCACGTCGAGGATGCCCTCGTCAGGCCCGCAATGTGGACAGGTCAAAGCCTCGCCCTCGGCGTATTCGGTACCGCATTGCACACATGCGAGTTGGGTAACGTAACTCACTATGCAAGTCTCAAGGCAATCACAGGCGCGCACATCTGGATTGCAAGGCCAATAGGTTTCGCTACCCCTGAAAGGGGCATGCTACGGCAGCCCAGGCCAGCGGCCTGGATTGTTGCCGCTCTCCGACCTAGCAGCCCTGCAAGGGCGCGCTGATCTGCGCGCGATTTAGCGCGCCCTTTCAGGGCTTCATCCGGTGCGCCTCTGCATTCCCCAAGGCGTTGCCCTGGGCTGACATAGGTCAGGGCTTTGCCCTGTAAACCGCGATGCAGTGTATGCTCCTATGCGGATGCTGGCACGCGCCCTGACGCCGTTCATCACCTGATTGTAACATGGCGCTGTGAAAATGATGACAACGATCAACGAGAAAGTGCTTGAGAAAACGACTCGGCGCTGCCGCGAGCGGAACATCGTCATTCCGACCTTCGCACAGCTCGCCAACCCTAGCACGGTACCACCAGCGATCAAGGATCGGCTGGCCCAAGTCGGCATGTCGGAGCCTGATCCCGCGAATTTGTTCCGCATTACCTGGAAGAACGAGCCGGTCGAGCGCGGCGGTGGGTTCAATCAGGGGAACTGGATCGAGTTTCCGCCCGAGTTGACGCGCGTACCGGCCCGCGTCATTGGCCTGGTCGGAAAAAACTTCCCGACCGGCGCGCACAAAGTCGGTGCGGCGTTCGGCTGTCTGGTGCCGCGGCTGGTTTCGGGAGAGTTCGACCCGACCACACAAAAAGCCGTCTGGCCCAGCACGGGGAATTTCTGCCGGGGCGGAGCGTTCGACTGCGCCCTGCTGGCTTGCACGGCTGTCGCCATTCTGCCCGAGCAGATGTCGCGCGAACGCTTCGAATGGCTGCGGGCGATCGGGGCCGAGGTCATCACTACCCCCGGTGGGGAATCGAACGTCAAGGAAATTTACGATAAGTGCTGGGAAATCCGTCGCACGCGGCCGGATTGCGTGATCTTCAATCAGTTTGAAGAGTTCGGGAACGCGGTCTGGCACTATCACGTTACGGGCCGGCATGTCGAAGACGTGTTCGGGCGCATCGCGCGGCCGAACGATCGTCTCGGCGCGTTCGTTTCAGCCACGGGCAGCGCCGGCACGATCGCCGCGGGCGATCGTCTGAAAGTCAGCTTCCCGGCCGTCAAAGTGATCGCGGCTGAGGCGTTGCAATGCCCGACTCTGCTGAACTGCGGTTTCGGCGAGCACCGTATCGAAGGTATCGGCGATAAGCACGTCCCATGGATTCATAACGTACGCAACACCGACTTGGTCTGCGCCGTGGACGATGGGCAATGTCTGGCGCTGATGCGGCTGTTCAATGAGGATGCCGGGCGCAAGCTACTGCAAGCCGAAGGCGTTCCGGCGGTGACCGTTGAGCAATTGCCGCTGCTGGGAATTTCGAGCCTGTGTAACTTGGTGGCGGCGATCAAGGCCGCGAAGTACTACGAGTTTGGCCCGCGTGACGTACTGTTCGCGCCGCTGACGGACTCCATGGACCTGTACGGCTCGCGTGTCACCGAACATCGCGAGTTGCACGGCGCTTATAGCGCTACGACTGCGGGACGGCACTTCGCGCGCTGGATCGAAGGCATCGGAACCGATCACCTGCGCGAGCTGAGCCATTACGACCGTAAGGCCCTGCACAACTTGAAGTACTTTACGTGGGTCGAGCAGCAGCAGCGCAGCGCGTCGGAACTGCGGCGACTTTGGGAGCCGGAGTTTTGGGCGGAGACCTACGCGCAGGTCGAGGAGTGGGACCGCCGGATCGAAGAATTGAACCGCGCCGTCGGCCCATGACGCTCGCTTACGCTGGCGGTTCAGAACCGCGACCGTAAGGGAGCGGCGAATTGGCTCGGCTCAATCACGTCTACTCGTCCCGAATACGCTCGCTTCCGCTCGCGGTTCTGAACGCGTGTGGACCTCTTCCGCATGCGGGAGTTATCCTACCTGCACCATGAACACGCAAGCCGCAACCATCCGCAGCGGGCCGTTTGAAGGCGTGGCCATCACCAACGGCATCCACGAACTCACCGCCGATCTGGAACACTCGGCCTATTACAGCCCGGACATGGCCCCGACGACGATCGCGCAGCGTAAATGGGGCATGAAGGACATCGCCGCCCTGTGGATATCGATGTCGGCCTGCATTCCGACCTACATGCTGGCTTCGGCGCTGATCGATAAGGGCATGAACTGGTGGCAGGCGGTGCTCACCATATTTCTCGGAAACACGGTCGTGCTGATCCCGATGGTGCTCAATGCGCACGCCGGCACCAAGTACGGCATTCCGTTTCCGGTCTATTGCCGCGCTGCGTTTGGAATTCTTGGCGCGAACATCCCGGCGCTCTTGCGGGCCTTCGTCGCCTGCGGCTGGTTCGGCATTCAGACGTGGATCGGCGGCTGGGCGATTTACAAGATCCTGGAGATCTACTTCCCGCAGTGGGCGGACCTGCCCAAGCCGTTTCTGGGCATCAATGCTCCGCAACTCGTTTGCTTTATGTTCTTTTGGTCGATCAACATGTTGGTGATCTACAAGGGCATCGAGTCGATCCGCATCCTGTTGAACATCAAGGCGCCGCTGCTGATCGCTCTAGGCCTGCTGCTGCTATTCTGGGCCTATCGCCATGCGGGCGGCTTCGGACCCATATTGAGCCAGCCGTCGCAGTTCGTTCCCGGCGGCCCGAAAGCCGGTCAGTTCTGGCTGTTCTTCTTCCCCGCCTTGACCGCGATGGTCGGCTTCTGGGCCACGCTCTCGCTCAACATCCCAGACTTCACGCGCTTCGCGTATTCGCAGAAGGATCAGGTGCTCGGGCAAATCGCCGGCCTGCCGACGACGATGGCGCTCTACTCGTTTATCGGCGTGGCGGTCACCTCGGCGACGATGGTCATTTACGGCGAGACCATCTGGGACCCCGTGGTGCTGCTGACGAAGTTTACCAGTCCGGCCATTCTGATCGTGGCCATGTTCTCATTATGTCTGGCGACGCTGGCTACGAATATCGCCGCGAACGTCGTCAGCCCGGCCAACGACTTTGCGCACCTCTGGCCGAAACGAATCTCCTTTCGCACGGGCGGACTGATCACCGGCATCGTCGGAATTCTGATCCAGCCCTGGAAGCTGGTCGCCGACCCGACCGGATATATCTACACTTGGTTGATCGCATATTCCGCGCTGCTCGGTTCAGTCGGCGGAATTCTCATCGCCGACTACTACCTGCTGCGCCGGATGCGCCTGAATTTGCCGGGCCTATATGAACGCACCGGACCTTATTGGTTCTTATCCGGTTTCAACCCGATCGCGATGGTCGCGCTGCTGGCCGGTATCGCGCCCTGTTGGCCGGGCTTCATCGGCACCGTTACGAGCCTGCACGTGGGCGAGCTCTGGATGCGGCTATACGATTATGCCTGGTTCATCGCATTTGGCGTATCGTTTGCGACGTACGCGGCGCTAACATGGCTCTTCGACCGCGGACGAGAGCAAGCGTGAGGCCTGATGCCATGGAGCTTCAGCGAGCGCGAGTCAAAGCGGGTATCTTCAGCGCCAACATCGAGATAGCCAAGCCAACGGCCAAGCCGGTGTTCACGACCGTGCAGCGCGTGCTGGTGGATACCGGTTCGGAGGCGACCTGGATCTTAGGCGACACGCTGCGCGCGGCCGGCATCACTGTGCGGAAAAGGGATCAGCCCGTCATCATGGCCAATGGCATGCACGTGACGCGCGACATCGGTTACGCGATCATTCGCCATGCCAACTTCGAGACCATCGACGAAGTTGTATTTGCCCGTCCGGGCGACTTGCAGCTTCTGGGTGCACGGACACTTGAAGGCTTCAACGCGGTCGTTGACAGCCGCCGCAAGCGGCTGGTCGCCGCCGGGCCACCGCCGGCCGCGTAATCCGGCCGTCGCGCCGCTGGGAGGGCGAGGGCTCCCGCCAAAAAACGCGGCTCGCCAGGAGGCTCGCCCTCCCGAACCATCAAGCTGCTTGACGCTCATACGCGCTGCTCCTACTGTCGCGAGGGGTGCCTTCATGCGGAAAACGGTGATCGGTGTTGGCGCGCTGCTCGTCGCAGTTGTTGCCGCACTGGGCATTGTCCGTCAGGCGACGCACAGCGCGCCCGCTCCGGCCAGCGCGCCGGCCGGAAACGTGTTGTACCTGGACGGCACTCTGTCTGTGCCGACGTGCAGCACTTACGATCCGGCCACGCGCAAGTGCGGCGCAGGTTCCGCCCGCGCATGCCTGACGATCGAGCAGGCCGTTGCCGCGGCACGACCCGGAACGACGATTATCTTTCGCGGCGGCACGTATACAGAACGCCTCGTCCCCCGGCATTCGGGGACAGCCAAAGAACCGGTTGTTTTTCAGACCTATCCGCATGAAACCGTTACGCTGACGGGCTCATTCGATTATGTCATCGAACTCACCGATCGCGAGTACGTGACCATCGAGGGCTTAACCGTTGACAAGACCGGCTGGCTGGAAGCGAAGAACTCGCAGCACATCACATTGCGGAATAACCGCTTCACGCACTCGACCGCCAGCGGCACGACCGGCAACGTCCGCTTCATTCAGAGCCATCACAATCGCATCCTGAACAACACGCTGGAAGACGGTAATGACAATCTGCTGCTAATTGATTCGGACTACAACCTCGTCAGCGGCAATACGATGCGCACGGGCCGGCATAGCTTGTGGGGCATCCGCTGCGGCAGCAACAACGTTCTGCGCGGCAACTTCTTCGAGAATCCGGACCAGAAAATCGGTGAGGTGTACGACTGCGGCAACGACACGCACGCCGTGCCGCACAAATTCGACGCCACGCGCCGCAACGTCATCGAAGGCAATACTTTCGCCGGCACGAAAGGCTCCAGCCGCCCCTATGCCTACAACGCGATCCAATATGCCGGGCAGCACGGCATCATCCGCCGCAACGTGTTCTATCGAAACCTGGGCGGCGGGATCGGCCTGACGCTGTACGAAGACGAGGCGCTGCACACCTCTGGCAATCGTGTTTATCACAATGTGTTTTATGAAAACGAATGTGCGGGCGTGGACGTGGCCGGTAAACCCGGCGCGGATTTCAAAGACAACCTGCTGCGGAACAATATCTTCCTGTTTAACCGCGGCTGCCGTGGCAACGGAATGATTCAGATCAGTGCGCGCGTGGGGATCGGCTTCAATTGCCAGCACAATGACGTCCTATTCGAACAGCCAGGGCAGGAAGTCATCGCCTGGCCGGCCGGCACACTGACGCTGGCCCAGGCCGACAAACGCGTGGACTTCTTCTCCGACAACCTCGAAGTCGAGCCGCAGTTCATTGATGCCACCAAACGCGATTTCCATCTGGCCGCAGCCAGTCCCGTCCTCGACGCTGGCTGCTTCCTGACCCGCACGACCAGCGCCGGCAGCGGAACACAACTGATTGTTGAAGACGCCGGATATTTCTGCGACGGATTTGGGATTGAAACCACCGGCACGGACCTGCCGGATGCCAACGGAGATGGGCTGCTGGACGGCGATGAAATCCAGCTTCAGGGGCAGACGCGGACTGCGCGCATCATGAAGATTGATTACGAGTCCAACACTCTGACACTTGATAGGCCGTTATCTTGGGAATCCGGTCAGGGAGTGTCGCTGGCTTACTTTGGCGCCGCGCCCGATATGGGTGCGTTCGAGGCCGATCGCTGACGAGCACCGCAGCGCCGTCGCCCTGATCGTCCGCGGCTTGCAAGTACCGCCGCGAGCCAGTAGCTATGGGTCAATGAGCGGCAGCCGGACGTCCTCCATTTTCGAGCAAACGCCGGCATCCGAGCACTCACCTGTCGCCACTCAGCATGCACCAGCGGAGATGATCATCGCCGACGGCCTGGTGAAGCGCTTCCCGCGCCCGGACGGCGGCGAGACCGCGGCCGTGAACGGATTGTGTTTTCGCGTC
>DASXUA010000628.1:0-10986 GCA_036505095.1 Phycisphaerae bacterium | reverse complement strand
GCCGCCGCAAACGCAGCCGGCAGAAAAGAAGAGTGTCGCGCCCACCGCGCTGCCGCGCGTGGCGCTCGAAATTGCGCAAGGCGATCAGCAATGGGGCACGATCGTGCTCGAGTTGGACGAAGCCAAAGCACCGCTCACGGTGGGCAATTTCCTGCGCTACGTGGACGAGGGCTACTACGACGGCACGCTCATTCATCGCGTGGTGGCCGGCGCCGGCGCGCGGATTCAGGTGCTGCAGGGTGGCGGTTACACGTTCCTGAATGCGACCACCAAGCCCGGCCAACACGAGCCGATCCGTAACGAGGCCGATAACGGTCTGAAGAACGTGCGCGGCACGATCGCGATGGCCCGCGACGCCGATCCGCACAGCGCCACGTCGGAGTTCTTCATCAACATCGACGACAACCCGAAACTGGATTACACCGGGGCGGACCACTGGGGCTATTGCGTCTTCGGTCACATCGTCGAGGGCATGGAGATCGTGGATAAGATCAAGGAAGTCGAGACCAAAACCAATCCCGATCCGGAATTGAAAGGCGAGAAGTCGCAGCCAGTCAAGCCACCGATCGTCCGGGCGGCGCACCGCGCCGAGAGCAAGTCCAAGTGACGCGGCCGGGGTTCGGGGAAGCATCCCTAAGTCGGGCCGGGCGGATTCCGAGGAGAACACCATGCCCAAGCTGACGGTCGAAGCTGTCGGTTCGTTTGATATTCCGGACGGCAAGCGGCTGGTGCTGGCGCTCGAGGACGAGGCCGGCATCGATCAGATGCACGCCTGCGGCGGCAACGCCCGCTGCACGACCTGCCGCGTGATCTTCATTTCCGGCGAGCCAGAGCAAATGACCGAAGCGGAAAAGGCCATCCTGACCGCCCGCGGTCTGACCGGCACGCCCGGCCTGCGGCTGAGTTGCCAGATGCTCTGCGACCACGACATGCAGGTGCAGGCCATCTCGCGTCTGTCCGGCAGCGGCCGCCCCGACGCCGGCCCGCGCCCGGCCGATCACATCACGCCGCCACCGATATGGACTCAGAGATTCTGAGAATCTGAGGCCCTCGCGCTAAATCTCTCTCAGAGGGTGTGTGAGATGCTGATGCGAGAATCCCTTCTCGCACCTGGATTCGCGGGAATCCCTTCCCGCGGAATCGGCGATCACCATGCTGCAGCCCTTGTCACACACCCTCTCAGATCCTCAGTCGCTCTGAGTCCCGTTTTCTTTGCGACCCGCGGTTTTGCGAAGCTTTCCATGCGCGTTATCAGTGCGCCTTGGATGCATTGCCGATGTTTAGCAGACGGATGGCCTCGTGTTCGTTCGCGCCGAACGGAATCGCGGTGGGCGTGCGGTCGTGATAAACGTGACATACGGAGCACGTGCTGGAGGCGCCTTCCTCCCGGTGACATTCGGTGCAGGTCTTGATGGACGGCAGCATCAGCCGGCCCAGTTCTTCGCTCGCCGACGCGGGCACATGGTGACAGTGCGTGCAGCTTTGGTACGCATGCGCTTGATGCGAGAACGCCACGCGCTCCAGCCAGCGCGTGCGGAAGTGAGTCGGCGGGACGAGCGCCACGACTTGCTCCGCTACCTTCTTCTCCGCCAGGGAATGGCACAGCAGGCAGTCCTTTGTGGAACCGGATTTCAGTGCCTTGCGCGCGTCGCGCAGCGAATCGAGCTGGGCTTCGAGCTTCTCCTGCTGGTCGCCCTTGGCCTTGTCCGCCTTATCCTCCAGTTCCTTCTCGGCCGTTCGCCAACGCGCGTCGGACAGGAGCACAAGTTCGGCGTCGGAGCCTTCAATCTTGGACCGCAGTCCCGCCCAATCGGGTGGTGACACATTCTTGTGCAGCGGCACGCTGTGGCAACCGCTGCACACCGTGTCGAAGCGCGGCGACTCGAAGCTGACGCCGGTCATGTCTGGCACGTGACAATCCACACAGTCCAGCACTTGACCCTGCCGCGCTCCGGCGCGGACGGTCTGCTTCAGATGGGTGGCATGAAAGACCTCCAGGCCGGTTTCGTACTTAGCTTCCTGGACCTCCTCGGGATCGGCCTTGACGAGCTTCAATTCCGGATGGGCCGACTCGAACGGCTGGAACCGATGGCAGCCGGTGCAGCGCTGCGTGGGCACGATCTTCAAGTCGGCCATCCGACCACCGTGTTCATGGTGGCAGCTTGAACAGCGCGATCCGCTCACGTCCACCGCCTCACCGGCGGTATGCGGCTGGGGCGTGTGACACTGGGCGCACTTCTCGTCCGCCGGTACCATCGAACGCTCCACGTGGCAATGATCGCACTGCGTCGCGAAGCTGGCATGCTTGAGACTGACGGTCGCCGCGAAGGTTGCAGGATCGGCCGGCGCGGCGCGCCGGGCCTCCACCGCCGAGGGAGTACGCGTCTCGTCGGGCACCCCGTCGAACAGGAGCTTGAGGACGTGCTGGCGGCGCTCGGGCGCGCACGCCATCAGCAGCGCGGTTCCGCCAAGCACGACCAGCGCCCATTCACCTGTCCGCCGCAGGAAAGACGCTTCCAGTCGTCCGTGTTCTGCCATATTCTCGGTTCCGGAGGTAGGCTGTGGTTCGCGCCGCTCATGTCCGGATCACGCGCCGCCTAGCGCAGCGGCTTGCTCGCACGCCGGACCGTTCGTAGACTACGCCATGACTTGCTCGCAAAGTCTAACAGACGCCCCAGGCAGCGTAAAGGCAATTCTGCCTCAAGCCGCAAGAGGTGGCCGCAATGAACGTCGATTATGACCTGCTCGTGATCGGTTCGGGACCCGCCGGGGAGAAGGGCGCTGCTCAAGCCGCGTTTTTTGGCAAGAAAGTTCTGCTCGTCGAGAAACAACCGGTCCTGGGCGGGGCTTGCGTTAACACCGGAACGCTGCCCTCCAAGACGCTGCGCGAAACCGCCCTGTACATGAGCGGTTTCCAACAACGCCGGCTGTACGGGGTGCACTGCCGTTTCGAGGGCGAATCGGTGGGTGTGCCCGACCTGATGTGCCGCAAGCAGCCCGTCATCGATGCCGAGATCGACCGCATCAATCGCAACATAGCGCGGCACCAGATCGAGCTGGTGCACGGAACGGCGCGGTTTCTCGAGCGACACACGCTCGAAATCTCCCTGCCCGATGGCCGTACGCGCCGCGTGACCGCCAGCATCATCCTGATCGCCGTCGGCTCGCGCCCGGCGCGCCCCGCCGGCTTCCCCTGGGACGCGGGCGACATCGAGGACTCCGACAGCATCCTCAAGCTGGATCGGATGCCGCACAGCATGATCGTGGTCGGGGGCGGCGTGATCGGCTGTGAGTACGCCGGGATGTTCCAGCAGCTCAACGTGCAGGTCACCTTGCTGGACCGCGGCGAGCGCCTGCTGCCCTTCCTGGATGAGGAAATGTGTTCGCAGCTCGGGCTGTTCTTCCGCTCAATGGGCATGAACGTGATCCAGAAAGCGGACATCGAGCGGACCGAGGCGGTGAAGCCGCACGGCGTGCGCGTGCACTTGCGCGGCGGTCAGCGGGTCGAGGCGGACAAATTGCTGTTCGCGGCCGGACGCGTGGGGAATACCGACACCTTGAATCTTGCGGGCGCCGGGCTGGAAGCCAACGATCGCGGTCACATCAAGGTGGATGAGCACTATCGGACAGCCGTCGAGAACATCTACGCCGTCGGCGATTGCATCGGCATTCCGGCCCTCGCCAGCGTTTCGATGGACCAGGCGCGCGTGGCCATGTGCGCTGCCTTTGAGTGGAAATACAAGCGCCGAGTGAATCCGTTGCTGCCGATGGGGATCTACAGCATCCCCGAAATCTCGTGCGTCGGCATGACCGAGCAGGACGCGCGCGTCTCCGGCGCAAGCTACTCAGTGGGCCGGGCCAGTTATCGCGACAACGCCCGCGGGCAGATCATTGGCGACGTCGACGGCTTGCTGAAGATCATCATCCGCGAACCGGACCGCAAGCTCATGGGCGTACACATCATCGGCGACCGGGCCACGGAGCTGATTCACATCGGTCTGACGCACATGCATCATGGCGCCACGGCCGACGACCTGATCGACATCGTTTACAACTTTCCGACGCTCTCGGAGTGCTACAAGTACGCGGCCTACAACTCACTCGGCACCAAGCCGCACATCGGCCGCGGCCAGGCGCAGCCGTAATTGGGGCGGCATGGCTTCACGGCGCCGCCGCGTAACCATGACTTGGCTCCGCATGATGGAGTGTTGGTGGCGCCCATATACATCGAGCGTGCAGCCATGCTTACCCGCTACGCGTGAAAGCATGCTATCCCAGCTAGCGTTTCGCCGATTCGGCGGGCGCGAGCGGAAAATCCAGATCGGCGAAGGGCACTTCGAGCTCCATCGGGCCCTGCGCCACGACCGCCTTCTGATTATGTAACTGCACGCGCACGATGCGACCGGGCCGGTCGAAGGACTTGATGTACACCGGATCGCCGGGCCGCAGCTCATTGACCCACGCCACCCAGCGCTCGAAGGCCGCCTGCGTTTCGGCCAACCGGCGCTGCTGGCCCTCAAATGCCAAACGGCTCCGCTCGGCCGCGAGCTGGGCTTCTTCGGCCTCCCGGCGGGCCTGCTCGGCCGCGCGCCGCGATTCCACCGTGCCGGCGATGGCGTCGTGCAGCGCCCGCTGCTGCTGATCGAGGTGTTGTCGGGCAGCGCGCGCCATGTTCGCCGGCATACCCAGGCGCTCGGCCACCACGATCGCGTTGCTGTTCCCCGGCTCGCCCAACAGCAAGCGATAAGTCGGCCGCAACGTGGCCACGTCGAACTCGACCGCGGCGTTGTCCACGCGCGGATGCGTGTGAGCCACGCCTTTCAACGCCGACAGGTGCGTCGTCACGATCCCCGCGCAGCCGCGCGCAAGCAGTTCGTCCATGATGGCCCGGCCGATCGCCGCCCCCTCATCCGGATCGGTGCCGGCGCCGAGTTCGTCAATGAGCACGAGCGAATCGCAGCCCGTCCGCTTCAGCATCGAGAGGATATTCACCAGGTGCGAGCTGAACGTGCTGAGCGACTGCTCGATGCTCTGCTCGTCGCCGACGTCGATGAAAATGTTGCGGTACACCGGCAGGCACGAGCCCGGCGCGGCCGGAATTGGAATCCCGGCCTGCGCCATCAACGCGATCAGCCCGACGGTCTTGATCGCCACCGTCTTGCCGCCTGTGTTCGGACCGGTGATGACCAGCACGTCGAAGTCATCACCCAGCCGCACATCGATCGGCACGACGCTCCGTAGCACCGGCAGCTCTGCCGGCGGTACCGCTGGCATCCTTGCCGCCGCATCCGCCGGGCCCTCAGCCTGCGGCGGTCTGCCCAGCAGGTCGACCAGAACCGGATGCCGCGCCTGCCGCAGGTTGAGGACCTTGTCAGCGCTGATCGCCGGGATGATCGCGTCACGCTGGCGCGCGTAGCGGAGCTTCGCCGCCAGCACGTCCAGCACGGCGATGGCATCCAGGCTGCGGCGGATGGCCGGCGCGTTCAGGTGCACCAGGTGGCTGAGAACCGACAGAATCCGCCCCACCTCTTTGGCTTCATCGATCCGCAGTCGAATGATGTAGTTATTCAGTTCCACGGCCTCGGCCGGCTCCACGAAGAGCGTTGCACCCGAATCGGAACTGCGGTGAATAATTCCCGGGATGCGTCCGCGGTATTCGGTCTTGAGCGGCAGGACCATGCGATCCTCATGAATCGTCGCGTTGGGATATTGCAACAGTTTGAGAATGCGCGTCTGGCGCAGCAACCGATCGATCACCACGCGGACCTGCGTGCGGGCGGTCTCGATCGTCGAGCGCAGAGCGGCGAGCTTCTCGCTGGCGCTGTCGCGGACTTGCCCGCGCGGGTCAACCGCTACGTCAATGGCCCGCGCGATGGAGGTATAGTTTCCGACGCGCTCGGCCAATCTTTTCACCAGTGCGGCGGCATCGGGCAGACGGGCGAACCAGTCGGCCAGTGGACCCGTCGCGGCCAGGGTCTCGGCCACCTCGGCCAGCGCCTCGCCGGACAAACCCGCGGGCGTGTCGGAAGCGTGCAGATGCCCGCGGATATCGCGGATGCCGGCCATCGGCGGCATGCCCACCTCGGGCACCGACTGGGTAATTTGCTCCACTTGGGCCAGCCACTTGCGAACTTGAGAAGCGTCGGGCGACGGCCGGATGGTCGTAGCCAGCTTCTTTCCCAGCGCAGTGGCGCAATGCCCGGCGAGCTGCTGCCGGACGTGGTCGAACTGCAATTTGTCGAAAGTATGCGAGTCCAAAGTTCGTCCTGATAGCCAGCCCGGCCGCGCTGCTATACTATAGCGATGTTGGAGGAGGCCGGGTTGGGGGGTCGCAACGATGTAGGGTATTCCCCCGATTTCCGGGAGCGGCTCGATCCGATATGTAAGAGACGGGTTTGGAGTCGCTTTTCAGAGGCAAGCATAGGAGCCGTATGCATGCAATCGCGTGGGGTTAAGCAAGGTCGAGTCGGTGTGTTTTCTCGGCGTCCGCAGCGCTTAAGCGTCCAGCTCTTTGGCGTTCTTGCGGCGCTCGGGTTCTTGTTTCCAGTCCTCGCGGCCGCCCAAGTCCCGCAGCGGTTGCGCGAGGCCGATCTAAAGACGCTCCAGGACGCGTTCACCTCCCTGGCCGACCGCGTGCGGCCCAGCGTGGTCGCCATCAGCACTTACGAGGTCGTGCGCGGCGGCGGCTCCGAGGGCAATCCGCGGCAGGTTCATATCGCACATAGTCAGGGCAGCGGCGTCATCTTTCGCGCCGATGGCCACATCCTGACGAACCACCACGTCATCGAGGACGCCGAGGACATTCGCGTGATGCTGTTCAACGGGGAGGAGCTGCCCGCGAAGCTCGTGCAGTCCGATGCGCGCAGCGATCTGGCGGTGCTCCAGGTCGAGCGCGCCAATCTGCGCCCGGCGCAGCTTGGCGATCTGAGCAAGGTGCGGCAGGGGCAGTGGACCTTTGCATTCGGCAATCCCTTTGGGCTGGGGAACCACAACGGGCGCACCTCGTTCAGCGTCGGCAACGTCAGCGCGCTCGACCGCGCGTTGACGGAACAGCTTGACCCGACCCAGAAGCGCTACTACGGAAACCTGATCGAGACCACGTCGGCCATCAACCCGGGCAACAGCGGCGGTCCGCTCTTCAACATCGACGGCGAGATGATGGGCGTCGTCACCGCCATCGAATCGCGCAGCGGCGTCAGCGAGGGGATCGGTTTTGCCATTCCGATTTGCGAGCGCACCAAGCGGATCATCGACACGCTGGCGGCCGGGCACGAGGTGCGTTACGGCTACCTGGGCGTGAACGTCGACGATGTCAGCTTGGCGCTGCGCCGCGAGTTGGGACTGACGCGCTCGGGCGGCGCCATCATCCGCAGCTTCGCCAAGGGTGCCAGCCCCTCGGCTCAGGCCAACCTGCGCCAAAACGACGTGATCGTCGAATTTGACGGCGTCCCCATCGAGAACGCCGATCATCTCGTGCGGCTGGTGGGTGCCACCCAGGTGGGTAGCGCCGCGGCGGTCAAGGTCATGCGCGACGGCAAGCTCGAATCGACGACGCTGGCTCTGAACGAGCGCCCGGATCTCGACGCGGGGCGGCCGCAGTTCGCGCAGTGGCTCGGTGCCACGCTGGCCGAGCCCAGCGACGAACAACTCGCGTCCCTGAACATCACACGTGAGAACGCCGGCATCGCGGTGGTGCGCGTCCGGAGCGATTCGCGCGCTTACGCGGCCGGTCTGCGAGATCAGCAGATGATCATGCGCTTTGACGGCAAGCGGGTGCACACCATCGCGGAATTCGAAGCGGCGGTGCAGCGTGCCGGCCGGCACATGCGCCTGGAATTGTCCGACCACACCATCGTGCACATCGAAGAAGAGGGCGTCCCTCTGACGCAGTCAATGAATCGCTGAGCCGCCCGGACGTTTCTGCAGACCGCGCCTCAGCGCTTGAAGGCGCGCAGGCCCAGGAACATCGGAATCTCGCGGCGCGCCCGGTCTTCCTCGGCGGCGCGCGGCGAAGGCGGGCTGCGGCGATGCGAGGGCCATTCCTGCAGCCCGTCAACGACCAATCCGGCCAAGGCGAGTTGTTGCACGTAAGTTTGCAGCGGCCGGTGAAACGTCAGCGTCGATAGTTTCGGGTCGGCACCCGGTCGCATTCGCACGGCCGACTCGTACGGCGTCAGGTAGCCATCCACGCGCCGGAATTGGCGGCCGCTCTCCGCATCCCAGCCCCACGACGTCTGTCCGATCGCGCGGAACGCCGGGTGCAGCATCACGATCACAAACTCAGCGCCGGTCCCCAGCACTCGCGCCACCCCGGCGAACACCGGCGCGATAGGGTCGATGTTCTGAATCGATAGCACGCAGCAGGCGGCGTCATAGGGCGGGCCATATTCGGCAGCCGATGATTCGGGCGCGGACTCGCCCAGCGCGCGGGCATCCATGACACAGTAGCGTATCCGCGATCCTTTGCCGGGGACCTCGCGGCGGCGCGCCTGCTCGATCAGTGCGGACGACGCATCGATTCCGGTGACTCGCGCACCCAGTCGGCGCAGCTCGCGGCACAGCACACCCTGGCCGCAGGCCACATCCAGAATTCGCCGATTCCCGACGCTGCCCAGCAGCCGCAGCGCACCGGGGATCACCACCTCGCGCTGATAATCACTGCCGCGCTCATCCACCAGGCTGTCGTACCATTCGGCGACCTCGTCCCAGGACGTGTCAAGCTGGCGGGTCGCGGGCGCCGGCTGACGCTGGTGGTGCTGCGTCACATTTCTGGGGGCGCGGCGACGCTGCGGGGTTTCGCCCGTGCGTGGCCGGTTGTGTCGGTTGGACTTCACTGCACACGCTCTCCGACAATCTCGCCACGCACCACTGAGCGGGGCGCCGTCTTGCGCCCGTGGCTATCAGTGTCCGCTCCTGCGGGGAGCGGCCGGCCGTCTCCTCTTGCCCACATGGCGTTTCGACTTCCGCGAGGCATGCGCACCCGCGAGTTGGGACGCGCGGCGGCTAGCGTGAGCCGGAGAACGCGCGGTGCGCCCGATGGCGCCAGCGCGCAGCGGCTTCGTCATACGCGCTTCGACAGCCCGATAAAACGACGCCGGCGCGGGACACTCGAAGCGCACGCGCTCACCTGTGCGCGGATGGGCGAAAGCGAGTTCGCTGGCGTGCAGCCCGAGGCGCCCGATCGGACCCGGTTCACCGCGTCGCGCGGCGGGCGTGCCGTACTCGATATCGCCGACCACCGGATGGCCGATCTGCGCCAGGTGCACGCGAATCTGATTTTTGCGCCCGGTGTCGGTCTCCACGCGCAGCAAGCTGTAATGTTCGCCCCTGCGTTCCACCCGATAGCGCGTCACAGCCAGCTTGGCGCCCGCGTCGCCTTCTTCGTCGTCGTCGGCAGGATACTCGGTCGTCGAGACCATGCGATTGCGGGCATCTTCCCGGAGGAACGATTGAATGGTCTCGAACGGTGGCTCACCGCCGAAGTGCGCCGGTGTGGCCGATTCCACGCGCCCTTCCACCAACACGGTGTACGCCTTGTGCACGCGCCGCGCGCGAAAATCGTCCTTGAGCCAGCGCCAGGCCGATTCCGTCTTCGCCAGTATCAGCAACCCGGAAGCGTCCTTGTCGAGCCGATGCACCGACCAGACGCGCTCGCCTTTGCCTGATTGTTGCAGGTAATCCGTCATGAGCGCCACCACGGTCGGCCGCCGCTCGCCGGGCGTCGTGCTGGTCAGCAGACCGGCGGCTTTGTCGATCACCAGCATGGCATCGTCCTCGTGCAGCAGCTTGATGCCGCGCGGCACCGGCACGACACGCTTCTCGCCGATGTGCACCACATCGCCCGGCTGCAACTTCTGCTTGAGCGACTTGACGGGAACATCGTTGACGCGAACGCGCCCGAACTCCACCATTTGCCTGCGCGTGCGCTCCTTGGCCTGTGGGAAATGATCCGCGAGGAACTCCTTCACAGTTTGGGCTTGGTCGACTCTTGCCTCCATGAGATCACGACGGAGGGTCGTCCCGTATGCTCCGGTCTACTAGTTCAAATTCCCTGACCGATTAGCCAAGTTTCCGCCATTCGGGCAAGGAGGCGAGCAAGGAATCAACGCAGCTTGGGCCGGGTTTCGGGTCTTCCCGGGCCCACCCGTGAATCTGTTCCGCCGCTCGCCGGATTTCGGATTTCTTTGGTTCCGGGCGCTTGTAGCTATCCGTCTCGTTGACTGTTTGCCCGATCGCCGCACGGATCCAAGTCTCGATGTGCCGCTTCGGGATCAAAACCACCACGGGATCGGTGACGGATACTTCGGTTGCCTGATGCAATTGACCGCGACGTTCGACAACAGTGAGGTGATCCGCGTCAACAACGACAATCAGCAGAGTGTTGGCGTGCGTCGCGTGCCGCCGTCGGCAAGCTTCAAATTCCTTGGGAAACTCACGCAGAACCCAACCAACGTTGCCCCCATGGACCTCACGGCTCGCGTTCCGGGGCACCAAATAGGGCGGCTCGGTGGTGAGCCCGCAGCGCTTCAGGTAGGAGCGGACAAGCCGTTCCTGCGGGTCGTCCTCGCACAGAAGCACCGTCCTCGAAACGCGTTCACTCACGCTCCCACCCCCGCGCGACCAGTTCCGCGGCCGAAAGTCCGGTCTGCGATGGGTCGTCGAAAGGGCGTACTCGCGTGTGGCGCCCGCCAGGCCGGTCGAGTAGGAGACCGTCCCGGAACGCCATGCGGTTTAAGAGTTCGGGATGGTGCGACACAATGAGAACCTGCGCAGCCGAGTCGTCATCCTCCGTACGGTCCAGGACCTTCGTCAGCCAGGGCTGCACCTCGCGTAGGGCGATGAAGTTGTCCGGCTCGTCAAAGCACAGGGTCGCTCCTGGCTTCAGGGCGAAGTGCAGCACAGCGTAGAGGCCAATGAGCACACGCTGACCATCGGAAAGCTCTCCGAGAAGGAACTCAGGCGGTTTTTTCGCGCCCTTGCCATTCT
>DASXUA010000627.1:0-3059 GCA_036505095.1 Phycisphaerae bacterium | reverse complement strand
GCCGCGGAGACGGCCGGCATTCTGCGGGGCAATCGAGCGTTTTGGCAGATGCACTTCTGGCTGGTCGAGCACGGCGAAGACCTTACGAGTGCTCAGTTGGAAAGAGCGATCCGCGAGCAAGGCTACGACCCCGATGAGTTCAGCCGAGTCATGCACACCGAGCAAGCGCTTCAGCCGATCCAGGAGGACGTCGATGAGGCCGTGGACTTGGGCCTGCTGACGGCGCCGATGGTCTTCATCAATGGCGTCGAGTTACGCGGCTGGAACGCTCCGAACGCCATGGCGCGCGCCGTGGAAGCACTGGCCGTCGCAAACCCACCGGTCCTGACGGCCGAGCACGACCAGCCCGCGCGCGCCTCCGAGAAATACATCGCCGACTGGCGCGCCCAGCCCGCTCTGAAGCTGGCCAGTACCGCGCAGCCACATGCGCGCGGCGAAGTTGATGCGCGCCTGCGCATTGTCGTGTGGGGCGACTACCAGGATCCCGACACGGCCGAACTCGATCAGGTCGTCATGGACTTCATTGCCGGCCGGCGGGACGTGCGTTACGAGTTCCGGCACTTTCCGATGGACAAGACCTGCAACTCGAAAATCGCGGCGACCGTCCGGCCGCGCGCCTGCCTGGCGGCGCGCGCCGCGGAGGCCGCCGGCCGTATCGGCGGACCCGAGGCCTTCTGGCGCCTGCACGCTTGGCTGCTGCAGAACCAGAGCGGGTTTTCCGAATCCAGCCTGCGCGAGACAGCGGCCGGATTCGGCCTGAATAAAGACCTGAATCAAGCGATGGAAGAGCGCGACGTCCTCGCCGCCATTGTCGCCGACATCAGCGCCGGCTACGCGGTTCACGCCCAAAACACCCCGGTGATCTTCGTGAACGAGAAGTTCGTCCCGCGTTGGAAGCACGATGGCGACCCGGTTCTGCAGCGGATATTGGCCGAGGCCGCACGCGACTAGGACATCGCGGCCGATTGACCGGGGCGCCGCGCGTGGCGCACCCGCGCCTATGTTCTATCGCAGAGATCGCTTTGTCCGGCCTCCACCACCGTCGCTAACTTGTCCACGCCGAAAGAAGACGTTAGCGCGCGCATGTCTGGCGCACCGCTTGCACTCATGCTCGGACGTTCTGCGAGAACGGAACATGATCTCGCATGGCAAGCATCGAAGACCTGCGGTTCGCGCCGGCTGTGCTGGGCACGCGCGACGCCGCGGCCGATAGTGACCATTGATCGGCGCCCTGGCCCTGGCGATCGCCGCCATCGCCACGGCCGACGTTATTCGTCCGCTGCGCTGGCTGAATGCCGTGCTGGGAGTCTGGCTGATCGTCGCGCCACGGTTCCTCGCGGGCGCGGGCAGCCCGGCGCGCTGGAACGATGCCCTCGTTGGACTGGCACTGCTTCTGCTGAGCCTGCGGCGCGGAACGCTACACGAGCGGTATGCCGGCTGGGATCGATACATCCGATGAAATGGAGAGCGCCCTGGCAGCCGATGCCTGCCGAGCATGGCGCGCACCTGAGGCGCGCCGAACTGGAGTAGATGCGATGATGCATCACATGGGCCATATGCTGATCTGGACGATCGCCGGCACTTTCGTGATCGTCCTCGTGGTCGTGCTGATCCTGAAGCTGCTGAGAAAGTGATCTGCGTCGGTGTATGCCATTGCGAACTGCGGATTGCGGAGTTCCTTGCTCCCTCAATGCGCAATTCGCGACGGCGGCTCGCACCCGTGCATTAGCCGCTCGGGATCCAGAGATCGGCTAGCGCCTTCAGGACTTCCACGCCGACCTGCTGCAAGTACCACATCAGGAAGAGTGGTGCAGGTTCGGCGTTGCCGGGCATGCCTGCAGCGGCGAGACTGACGCACGTGACCGCACCCAAAGCGATCGCCGGCATGGACCACCACCATCGGACATACAGGACTCCCGCCGCAGCCAACAGGCACAGCGCCGGCATCGCCGGTGCGAGGTAGCGGAGCTGCAGGCCCTGCCCCGACACCCCCATGACGGTCAGCACGGCCATGACCCCGGCCGCCCAGACGGTCGGAATCCACAGCCAAGTCCAATTGCGAAGCTTCACCAGCGCTGGGATGCAGTAGACGAAGACCGGCGCTACGAGCAGTAACCCCGTAAGGTAGAAGTGCCAAGGCCGGCCGACGACCATGCGCACGAATGGATAGTGCTCCATCAGCCACTGAGTTGGGTAGGCATCCGGCAGAAAGGCCCCATAGCGCCACTTCGTTATCCCCAGCCACGGGACCATGAGGACCGCAACGCCCGCGATGAAGGCCAGCGCCTGTTGCCAACCAGGGCGCCGCGGCGCCACCAGGGCCGCCGCCACGAGACCGGGCATCACGAGGGCAGCCGGCAATTTGGTCAAGCCAGCCAGACCCAGAACAAGCCCCGCGAGCGCCGCATGCGTGGCCCGGCCGGTCCGCAGCGCGCCGACGGCGGCCACGAAGGCCGCGACAATCCACATCTCGAGCAGCGCGTCGATCCAGGCGCGATGGCCGCAAAGGAAAGAGATCGGCTCGAGCGCCACGAGCGCGGCCGCCAGCAGGCCGATGCGAATGTCGGCCAGCGCCCGTCCCAAGAGAAAGAGCAGCGCGACGGTGGCGGCGTGCGCCAGGGTGGACAGCAACGGCCCGCCGACCGTCCCGAAAAGACAGCGCATCAGCGCCAGCGAGCAGACGTAGAGCGGCGGATGAAAGAAAAAACGCCGGTCGTAGACGTGCGGGTCATAGGCGTACTGCTTGCGAGCAGCTTCGAAGGGACGGTAGAGCACCTGCGCCTCGTCGAGCGCTTCGAACTCTGCACGGATTTGGGCGTGGTTCGCAGGCCGAGCGCCGGTAAGGGCGGCTGCCATCCAGGTATCTTCAATGAAACGTTTCGCCGCCGCGCCCGTGAGCGGTCCTTGCAGCGTGTATCGCAAGGGATGCTGTCGGACGCGCTCGGCCATGAAGGTGAAAATGACCTCGTCACCTTCGTAGTGCGGCTGGCGCAGGGCGGGTAGGTGCAGCAACACCGCCACGAACTCGATGAGAATCAGCAGTGCCCAGGCGTGCGTGC
>DASXUA010000626.1:0-4378 GCA_036505095.1 Phycisphaerae bacterium | reverse complement strand
CGCAATCAGCGGATCGACCAGACGCACGTCCAGAACGGACGGATCCTGCGCGCCCGCCGAGACCATGCCGTCACAGATCGCCTGCCGCGTCGTCGCGTCCGGGTTCTTGAGCAGCTCGAGCGCCAGAGCGACGG
The DNA here is from genome assembly GCA_036505095.1 of Phycisphaerae bacterium. Taxonomy (GTDB): domain Bacteria; phylum Planctomycetota; class Phycisphaerae; order UBA1845; family UBA1845; genus DASXUA01. The sequence continues at coordinate 4,244 of DASXUA010000626.1, read as the reverse complement.
CTTCCCGCCAGCGGTACTTGATCAGCCGCTCGGCCTCACCACGCCGCGCGCGCGGTGTGTTGTTGCGCTCGGCGATCACGTCGCGGCTGAACTGCAGGGCGGTCGCGCGATCCTCACCTGCGGCGGCCACCGGCGCCGTGGTCGGCGCCTGTCCGCGGATACGCGGCGAAGCCGCGGCCAAGAGCAGCACCGCGCATACCACGCTGATACGCGCGCACCCTTTCCGCAACCGAACGATATGCGGACCCCCCGATCTGACACGGCTGCCACCCACAGGACCTCCTGCCCGCATGGACTTGAAGGGAACCCCCATCGCGATGTATGGCGATGGGGGACCCCAGATCGCCGGACTGCCTGTCCCGGCGCACGGGGACGAGCACCCCATCCGTTGGCCCAGGCGACGAATCGTTTTTAACGACGCGGCCAGACAAAGGCAACCCAATTATGTTTATGAATCGACCAGCCGCTGGTTGCATCCGGTGGCGGGTCGGCCATGGATTCGCCCGGCAGGGGCAGTGACTTTACAATCGGGAGCGTGCGCCGCACCCTGATCCGAACCAAGATCATCGCCACCGCTGGACCCGCCAGTCGAGCGGCCCATACGCTCGCGGCCCTGCTCGAGCACGGCGTGGACTGCGTGCGACTGAACTTCTCCCACGGCACGCAGGCGGAACATGCCGAAATCATCGGAACCGTAAGGCGTATCGCAGCCGAGCAGGGCATATCGGTGGCCATCATGGGCGACTTGTGCGGACCCAAGATTCGCATGGGCGCCATTGCGGATTCGGACCGCGAGCTGAAGGCCGGCGAGCACGTCGAAATCGTCACCGCACCCACGCACGGCACGGCGCACCGCTTCGGCACGAACCTGCCGGAACTGGTTCAGCAAGCCCGCAGCGGTGATCGGGTGCTGATCGACGATGGCCAGATCCGGCTGCGCGTAACCGCCCAATCGGCCGACCGGCTGATCTGTGTGTGTGAAATCGGCGGGTTGTTGGGCGACCATAAGGGTATCAACCTGCCCGATACGTCACTGGCGACCTGTCCCCTGACCGAGAAGGACTTGCGCGACTTGGACTTCGCCGTCCAGCAGCAACTGGATTACGTGGCCCTGTCGTTCATTCAGCGCGGCAGCGACATCCAAGCTCTGCGCAGCGAGCTGCAGCGTCGCGGCGGCGACCAGCACATTATCAGCAAAATCGAAACCCCGCAGGCCGTCCAGGATATCGAGTCCATCATCGCCGCTTCCGATTTAGTGCTGGTGGCGCGCGGGGATCTCGGCGTGCAGATGGACCTGGCCGTCGTCCCGCTGGTGCAAAAGGATATCGCCCGCCGCTGCCGCGCCGCCGGAAAACCGGTGATCATCGCGACGCAGATGCTGCAGAGCATGGTGACATCGCCGAACCCGACGCGCGCCGAGGTGAGCGACGTCGCCAACGCCATTCTCGATGACGCCGATGCGGTCATGCTCTCGGCGGAAACGGCGATCGGCAGGCATCCCGTGGAGGCGGTCGAGGTCGTGCAGCGCGTGGCGGCGGAGACCGAACGTTTTCTGGATACGCGCGCGCAGCGTTTGGGTGAAGCGGCGTTGGCCGGGCAGTCAGCGCCCGCGGGCGATGGGCGCGTCCGGCATTTACCGAATGAGGGTACTTCGGTGCGCGAGGCCGTTGCGGCCGGCGCCGCCTGGCTGACGGCGGCCTTGCGGCCCGCGGTGGTCTGCGTGTGGACGGCCAGCGGCGCGACCGCGCGTCGCGTCAGCAAGCAGCGCGTGCCCGCGCCGATTCTCGGACTGACACCGCAGTCGCGCATCGCCCAGCGCCTGGCACTCTACTACGGAGTCGTCCCGCTGCTGATGAACCGACCTGCGTCGGATGCCCAGATGATCGCGATGCTCGAGCGGCACGCGTTAGAGGACGGCTGGGCGGTCGCGGGCGAGGTCATCCTGATCGTCGCCGGCTCGTCGGCGCAGACCGGTCACTCGTCGCATGCGATCTTCCTCCATCAGGTCCAACCCGCCCCGCCCGACGTTTAGCGCGCTATTCAGGGTCGGAGCGAAACCCAGCCACCGCACTTGGGTCGCCTGCCGCCGGCTCCTATACTTGGGGTATGGACGTGGCCCGCCGGCTGCGTAAACGCGATGTTCACGGGCATTGTCGAGAATGTCGGCTTTGTTCAGTCGGTAACGCCGAACGCGGGCGGCCTGCGCCTGGCGATCGAAGCCGGCCCGGTATCCGAGGGAACCGCCGCTGGCGCCAGCCTGGCCGTGAATGGCGTCTGCCTGACGGTAGCCGACGCCGCAGCCTCCTGCCTGACTTTCGACGTGATTGCCGAGACGCTCCGCCGCACGAACCTCGGTGCGCTGCGGGTGGGCAGCGTCGTCAATCTCGAACGATCGCTGCGCGCCGGGGATCGCGTGGATGGCCATTTTGTTCAAGGTCACGTCGATGGCCGAGCTACGGTCGTCGCGACCGAAACGCGCGGCGGCGAATGGCTCGTCCGACTGCAGCCCGAGCCGCACCTGAGACCCGGCGTCATTCCCAAAGGGTCCATCGCGCTCGACGGCGTGTCGCTCACCATCGCCGGCGTTGACGGCGCCCGCTTTACGGTCGCGCTGATTCCCACCACTCTGCGGCGGACCACGCTGGCCGGCTGGCAGGTGGGCTCAGAAGTGAACGTTGAAACCGATATCCTGGCACGCACGGTCGTGCACGCTTTAAGTCGAATGACCGACCGCGTTCAGAACCGCGAGCGTGAGCGAGCGCTTGCAGGCCCGCGCCCATCCGGAAACCCGACCGCGACTATTACTTTCGAATTCCTGAAAGCGCACGGCTACCTGTGAACGACCCAAGCAGGCCATCTCCCCATCCCGATCATGGCGCAGGCAGTTCGCCTGCTTGTGGTGCAGGCGTCTCGCCTGCTTGTGGTGCCGATGTCTCGTCGACAATATCCGCCTCCGAACCCAAGCCACTGATCGCCATCACGATGGGCGACCCGGCTGGCATCGGGGCCGAGGTGATTGTCAAAGCGCTGGCCGACCCTGAAGTGCGGAAATTGGCGCGCTTCGTCGTGCACGGGCTGCACGAGTTGATGGTCTACGCTGCGGACCTCGCCGAAATCAATCCCTTCTGGTTCCGGCGGCAGCATGACGACGTTGGACCCGTGGAAAGCGGCGTGATCGTCGCCGATTTCGACGAATACAGCAGCTTCGTCCCCGGGATGCGCCGTCCGAGTGCCGAGGGCGGTCACGCTTCCATGCGCTTCATTGACGAAGCTCTCACGGCCATCCGGCTTGGTGCGGCCGATGCCCTGGTCACCGGTCCGATTCACAAAATTAGTTGGAAGATGGCCGGTTTTAAGTTCCCCGGTCACACCGAGTTGCTGGCCGACACCTTCGACTGCCGGCGCGTGACGATGATGTTCGTGGGCGGCAACCTGCGCGTCGCGCTGGCGAGCGGCCACGTCGGGCTTTTTGAGCTGCGCAACTCATTCACCATCGGCCGCGTGTTCCAACCGATCGACCTGCTGGACGAGGCGCTGCGGCGCTGGTTCGGGATCGAAAAGCCGCGCATTGCCGTCTGCGGCCTGAACCCACACGCCGGCGAGGAGGGCCGCTTCGGCGATGAGGAATCACGGATCATCGAGCCGGCCATCCTGATGGCCCGCGAAGCCGGCATGGAGGTGCAGGGGCCGTTGCCGGCCGACACCGTCTTCTGGCACGCCTGCCGCGGCCGTTACGACGGCGTCGTCGCCATGTACCACGATCAAGGACTGATCCCGATCAAGCTGCTGTCCTTCGACAATTCCGTGAATGTCACGCTGGGACTGCCGATCATCCGCACCAGCGTCGACCACGGCACGGCATTCGACATCGTCGGCCGCAACCTGGCCGACCCCGGCAGCATGAAGGCTGCCATCCGCCTGGCCGTGCAGCTCGCCAACGTCGGTGCTCCTCAGCCGGCGCTGGCGGCTTCCGAGGCGCGCCGCTCCGCCGGCGAGCTGCCCTCGCTGCTGGAAGACGAGTTGTAGCGCCGCGATGCGCCGTGCGCGCTCGTCCGCCGCGGCCAGCCCACCCGCGCATTCGACAGGTTGCGCGTCAGGAACTCGCTCAATTCGGCGCGCATTCGCTTACCGATCGCAGTCAGCGTCACGGCAGTCGCTCCGATGGCGGCCCACCCTTGCCGTTTCCACAGACAATGCGGAAACGCGCAATCTACAGGCGACATCCGCGGACGCGCGTCACGCGC
>DASXUA010000625.1:0-4298 GCA_036505095.1 Phycisphaerae bacterium | reverse complement strand
TTATGGGGCAAGAAAAAACGACTGTATCGCCGACGCTGCGCGTTGGCCTACTGCCGCCGGAGCTACCAGGAAGGCGGGCGATAATGTAGGTCGCGCAGCAACGCTCACGTCAACCGCACGAAGAATGGATTCGCCCGCCGCTCTTGGCCAATCGTGGTGGCAGCGCCGTGGCCGGCCAGCACCTGCGTCTCGTCCGGCAGCGAAAGCAGGTTTTCTCGGATATTCCGCAGCAGTCGCGCTCCATCGCTGTGATGAAAGTCCACGCGACCCACACTGCCCGCGAACAAGGCGTCACCCACGATCACGATCCGCGCCGCAGAACAATTCAGGCTGCGTCCGCCGGGTGAATGACCGGAAGTATCCAGCACGCGCCAACTGAGCCCGTCGAGCTCGAGCGTGCTGTCCGGCGGCAAATCGCGAACATCGTCCGCCTGAACCGTAATGCCGAATCCGCCGAGCGACGAGAGGTTTTCGTCGGGATCCGACAGCGCCGCCCATTCCTCGCGCGCCAGGTAGATCGGCAGCGCCCCCAGTGCGGCGCACACGTCGTCAATCCCCGCGATGTGATCGCCATGCGCATGCGTGAGGACGATCGCGGTGCATTGCAGGCGCCTGGACCGCACAAAGCTCGCGATCTCATCCGCATGCGGCGGCAGGCCGGGGTCGATAATCCAGCACGCCCCACCCTCACGCTGGAAAACCGTGTAGGCGTTTTCCCCGAAGATCGGATCGGTAGTCACACCAATCTGAACGCTCGCATCTGTCATGTCCGGCTTCCGTCGTGCCGAAAGTCTAGCCCGCTGATTCTACGCGAGCAAAGCAGCAAGCCGATGCACCACCTGCTGATTGCGGAATATGGTACAACATCTAGTAGTGCACCGTACCGAGGCCGCCTATTCCGAGTATGCTTGCTTGTGATTTCTTCGGACCGGCGTCCGTAAGTTGCGTGTTAACAAGGCGTTAAGAAAATTTTAGAATTCCGTGCGAATTTTACTTGACATTATCCAGATGTTGGATACTCTGATCTTCTGGACACAAGATGTTGTAGGTCCGAATGTAATCTGGCCGATAGCATCGAGGTCCGGCGCGGATAGGGAACTCAAACGCCGCCTGAACCCCTTCTACTCGGCGGCTTGACATACAAGGAGGCGCGGGATGTCGCTGGCGACCTGTGGTGGAATTGGCCTTTCACGAGTGAACAATCGCGTCGGGCTGACGGGCGGCGTCGTGCTTGGGGAGAACGCATTGCGCGTTCTACGAGCGCGGTACCTCAAGAAGGACGAAAACGGCCAGGTGCTGGAGTCGGCCGCAGACCTGTTCCGGCGGGTGGCGAAGTGCATCGCCGACGCCGAACTCCTCTACGACAAGCGACCGGATAATCGTAGCGAGTGGGAGGATCGCTTTTACGCACTCGTGGCTACCGGCCAGTTTGTGCCCAACAGCCCGACGCTCATGAATGCCGGGCGCGAAATGGGCATGCTCAGTGCCTGTTTCGTGCTGCCCGTTCGGGACAGCATCAACGAAATCTTCGACTCGATCAAACACACCGCGCTCATTCAGAAAGCCGGCGGCGGGACCGGTTTTGCCTTCGACGAGCTGCGTCCCACCGGTGACTACATCAAGAGTTCCGGCGGAACCACCAGCGGGCCCATCAGTTTCTGGCGCGCCTTTTCCGAAGCCACCAATGCCATTCAGCAGGGCGCCTTCCGCCGCGGGGCCAACATGGGCATGATGTACATCCATCATCCCGACATCCTCAAGTTCCTGTACGCCAAGCAGGACCTCAGCCAGTTCACGAATTACAACATTTCCGTGAAGGTCACCGACGAATGGATGCAGGCCTATCGCCGGCATCCCGATGCGCCGCACGTCGTGCGGAATCCGCGCACCGGCATCGACTATTTGCTGCCGCGCGATCTGAAGATTTGGGAATACGATATCCGCTCGCTGCCGCGGCTGGAGCAGGCCGACCCGCGCGCCAGCTACTACAGCCGCCGCGAGATCTGGGACATCATCATCCGCAACGCCTGGCAGACCGGCGAGCCCGGCGTGGTGTTCATCGACCGCATCAATGAGGCCAATCCCACGCCGCACATCGGCCGGATGGAAGCCACCAATCCCTGCGGCGAGCAGCCGCTGCTGCCCTACGAGGCCTGCAATCTGGGCTCGATCAATCTCGCCGAGTTCATCAGCGACCCGTGCACGTTGGAGGCGGATGTCGACTGGCCCGCGCTGCGCGCCTGCGTGCAGGAATCCACGCGGTTTCTGGATAACGTCATTGACGCCAATCGCTATCCGCTGCCGGAAATCGACGCCGTGTGCAAGGCCAATCGCAAGATCGGCCTGGGCGTGATGGGCTTTGCTGACGCGCTCTATATGCTTGGCGTGGGTTACAACACCGAAGAGGGCGTGGCCTGGGGTGAGCGCTTCATGAAGTTCGTCCACGACGAATCCCACATGTACAGCGAGCATCTGGCGGCCGTCCGCGGCAGCTTCCCGAACTGGAAGGGCAGCCGCTGGGACACCGTCGAGCAGCGCCCCATGCGCAACGCCACCTGCACCACGGTCGCGCCCACCGGCACCATCAGCATCATTGCCAATTGCTCGTGCGGCATCGAGCCGCTGTTCGGTCTGGCCTTCTATCGCAACGTCCTCAAAGGCCAGGATGAAGGCAAGGCACCCATGGTCGAGATCAACGAGATCTTCGCGCAGGTGCTTCAGGAACGTGGCATCGTTAGCGAGGGTATGATGGAGCGGATCGCCAGGGATGGCACCCTCGCTAACGTACCTGGTCTGCCCGATGACCTGCGGCGCGTCTTCGTGTGCACCAACGACGTGGCGCCCGCGTGGCACGTGCGGATGCAGGCGGCTTTCCAGAAGCATTGCGACGCGTCGATCTCCAAGACCATCAACTTCCCGCAAACGGCTACGGTCGAGGACGTCAACACGATTTACCAGACGAGCTTCGATCTGGGCTGCAAGGGCGTGACCGTCTACCGCGACGGTTGTCGCAAGGGCCAGCCGATGGCGCACAAGTCCGAAGAGAAAGCCGAGGCCAGCGCGCCCATTCCGGTTGCCGCTGCCAAACCCGCCGCCATGCGCAAACTCGACCGCACGCCGCTCGATCCGGCCGATCTGCCCGAGATTCTCTGCGGCGTGCGCATCCGGCAGATCACGCCCTTCGGCAACATGCACGTGCAGATCACGGTCGATCCGCGCACCGAGCGCGAACTCGAAGTCTTCGCGCAACTCGGCAAGGGTGGTGACCTGGCCACCAGCGATCTGGAAGCTATCTGCCGCATGGTCAGCCTCTGGTTGCGCTCGGGCGGCAGCCTGGGGCACGTCATCCGTCAGCTCAAAGGCATTGGCTCGAGCCTGCAGGTCAGCACCAAGGAAGGCAAGATCATGAGCCTGGGTGACGGGCTGGCCCGCGCGCTTCTGAAGTATACGCGTGCCAAGAGCTGCTTCGGACTGCGGGCGCTGCTGCTGGGCGAGTACGATCTGGCAGAAATGGACCAGGATCTTTCGGCACGCACCGGCGCGGGCGGCGGCGCAGCGAGCGCTCCGCCAGCGGACGGCATCGGCAATGGCCACGGAAACGGCCATGCGGCAAAAGACACGAACGGCATCCGTAACATGCGCCACGCGGAAGCCGCAGGGCCGCTGGCGCCCGAAGGACCGGGCGCTAGCGGTCCTCATTCTGAAGCCGAGGACTTCAAAGTTTTGTGTCCCGATTGCCAGAGCCCGCTCAGGTTTGGCGAGGGCTGCGTTACATGCGAGGCTTGTGGATACGCGCAATGTTGAAGGGTCTTCACAAGCGCGTGCTTTTGGTCAACCGGACTAAGCAGTTCGTAAAATTGTGTTTTTATGTCTGAACCGTACCAAAGCCGAACCCCGATGCCGCCCTTCGCGTATAAGATAGTGAAGACCGGAGACTTAGCGGAACTAGAAACCCGCGAATCCGGGTGGCTCCTGAGGGCCGGCCATAAAAAGCGGCCGGAAATTGTTGGACACAGCCGGAAAATTGATTATAAGGTTCATCCGGCAGCGGCTGTTCGCCGATAATAGAATTGGTGGGCTGTAGTCAACCCGCGAGAAGATCATCCCCGTTAGACTGAGGGCTCTCTAACGGGTCGCCGTGAGGCGCGAATACTGGCTTCTTTCCCCTCCGGAAAGCACCGTTGCTCCGCTTAGGCGGACTCGGTGCTTTCTTTTTGCGCGTCTGCGCGGGCTGGGTGGCATGCTTTCACGCGCAGCGGGTAAGCATGCTTATGCGCCCGCATGGCTACCCGGCTGCG
>DASXUA010000624.1:0-2201 GCA_036505095.1 Phycisphaerae bacterium | reverse complement strand
GACGCTCGCCGATCTGCTGCGCCGCGAGGGCGCACTGAGCGTCAATGCCACGCTGGCCGTTCTCGATTATGTGTGCACGGCCGTCGGCGAACTGCACGAGCGCGGCGTCGTGCATCGCGACATCAAACCGGGCAACGTGCTGCTCGACGCCGACGGGCGCGCGTTCATCACGGACTTCGGCCTGGCTTGCGCGCGGGCGGCCGCCGGCGAACGCGCTTTGGCGGGTACGCCGGTCTACATGGCCCCCGAAATGTTCGACGGCGCGATCTCGCCGCGCAGCGACGTCTACGCGATCGCGGTTATGGCTTATCAATTGCTGACCGGCGAACTGCCATTCCGCGGCGAAGTTTCCGAGATCAGCAATCTGCAGCGCAGCGCGCCACTGCCGCTTGATCCGCTGGGCCAGCGCAACATTGATGCCGCGCTGATCGACGTGATCGAACGCGCGGCGCACAAGGATCCCAAGTTCCGCTACAAGACGGCCCAACATCTGTTAAGGGCGCTGCAGGACGTTTTCCCCGATCCCGCCATTTGGGCGGCGGGCCGGCACGAGTTGGCCGCACTCGTTTCGCGCCCACAGCGCCGGCCGGCCGCTGCCGCGACGATCAGTGCGGAAGCTTCATCCTCTTACTATGACACGCTATCGACGCTGGCGCGTAACAAGCACGGTGACGCGCCGCCGCCGAAGCCGACTCCGCCGCGCGCCGACGTCGTCGCGCTGGCCGAACCGGCGGGTACGGTCGAAGGCGACCTCCCATGTATCCAATGCGGTTACAACCTCCGCGGCCTGCCGGCGGCAGCGCGCTGTCCCGAGTGCGGCGCTGAGAGCGCGCGCTCGCAGCGTGGAGATCTCCTGAGGTTCGCCAACCCCGATTGGCTGCAACGGGTCAAGCTCGGGACCGATCTGCTGTTCTGGGGCATCATTGGACTAATGGCGGCGGGCATCGTGGGCGCCACGGTCGGTCGCCCGGGACCGTCAGCCGCGAGCGCGGTCACGCTGTTGTTGCAGATCCTGGTGGCGGCGGTGGTGGTGACTTCGCTGTTCCTGATCAGCGCGCAGGAGCCGCGCATCACTTTTACGGAGGCGCAGTTTTCATGGCGGCGGCTCGTGCGGGCGGCGGCGGTGACGAGCGCACTGGCGCAGGTCGTCTCGGCCGTGGCTCAGGCCCGGCATTGGGCCGTGTTGCTGATCCCCGCGGCCAGCGTGGCGGCCGTCACCGACCCCGTAAAGTACTTCGCGGCATTCGCGTATCTGCGCTCCTTCGCGGTGCGCATTCCGGATCAGCGTTTGGCGCGCTCCAGCAATATTGTCAAATGGGGTCTGGGTATCGTCCGGCTGATCGCCAACGTCGGCGGGATAGCGGCGCTGTTCGCGATGCCCGCGCTGACGGCCGCGGCTGCGAGCGCAACAGCGCCGACGACGGCGCCGGCCGCTGGTGCCGCCGCTGTCTCGGAGTCCATGCTAAAAGGAGGATCGGGCGCACTCCTGGCCATCCTGGCCGCGATCGGCGGTTGCTCTCTGGGATTGTGTGCGCTGGTACTCGAAGTCTGGGCGTTCATTCTTCTATGGCAATATCGCAGCGTCTTCGCCGCGACGATCGCGGGGCGCGAGGCTACCAATCTGGGACTCAGGTTCATCCCGAGCGGAAATCCCGCCGCGCTGTGGGCCTACTATCTGGGTATCTTTGCGCTGGTTCCCGGCATCGGCGTGATCCTGGGAACGCTGTCTCTGATCTTCGGTCTGAAAGGGCGCGCCGCCCAGCGGCGCGATCCATCGGTCCGTGGCGGCGCGCATGCCTGGGTCGGAATCCTGCTCGGCGGCTTCAGCGTGCTGGCACATCTTGGCTGCGGCATCCTGCTGCTGCTCGCTTGGCTTAACCCCTAAAGCGTCTGGCACGCGCGAAATTCAGCGCCGGCGAGATCGCAAAGCGCTCGCGCTGCGAGTTCTTGTTCCGCATGGGTGTTTGAGTATGCTGGCCGATGCTTGGCATCGCCGCGTTTCATCTATGGCACGGCCGGCTGGTCGTATGCCGACTGGGTGGGGCCGTTCTATCCGGCCGGGACGACCGATCGCGACTTTCTCCAGCATTACGCCACGCGCTTCCCCGGCGTTGAAGTCGATTCAACTTACTATCGCACTCCGACGGTCCGCACGACGGAGGCTTGGGCGCGTTGCACTCCGGATACGTTCATGTTCTCAC
>DASXUA010000623.1:0-2920 GCA_036505095.1 Phycisphaerae bacterium | reverse complement strand
GATGACTTCGGTCTGGCGCTCGCGGGCGGGCGGGGGTGGTTCGGCGCGGCGGGCCGGCTTGGATTGCGCGGAAAGCTCGCGCGCGTCGCGGTCGGTGATCTGCTCGGCCTGCTGCGTGCGATGATCCTCGCCGGCGCGCGTCCGCGACGCGGGCGTTTTACATGCGGTGCCCGCGACGGCCACAGCCAGCAACGCGGCCAGCGGCAGTGCTTTGCACCGCCCTGAGCATAAGGAAGTTCGAGTATCTAAACGCACTTGGTGACTGCCTGAACGTGACGGCTGTTGACCCTCACCCCGACCCTCTCCTCACCACGGCGAGTCTTCGACCTGGAAGGGAGGGCGGAGGGTTAACCCTCACCCCAACCCTGTCCCTAAGAGGGAGAGGGAGTGTCGCGGCTGCTCCCTGATCCCTCGTTCCTGAGCCCTGAAAACTGAAAACTGAACCCTTTATCTGGTCCTCACGCGGACCAGTTCGGGCGAGAACGCGCGCGACGCGCCGGCGAAGGCCCCGAACGGGCTGACGAAGCCTGGACCGCCGGCGCCGGCCTGTGTGTTCTGGGCCGATAGCGCCAACACGCTGCGCAGTGTGCTCATCTGCGGCGTTGGTTCCTGCGTCGGCACGTTGGATTCCACCGGACGCACAACGGCTACCACCTCGGTCACCGCGCCGGCCGTGCCCGTCTCCAGCCGCGCATACACACCCGTGACCGCCCGCACGCGCGATTCCAGTCGCTGCGAAAGCGCCGAGATCAACGACAGGTTCGGCATCGTGCAGCGGCGCTGATCATCGGGCGTCAGCGGCTGAGCCGCTTGCAACCCCGCGGCAGTGGCCGCCAGCTTCTGACCGCTGAGCAGTTGCTGCGTCGCGCGGCTGGCATTATGCGTGACCAGCGCATCGGAGTCCTCGCTGGCGAGTAAATAATCGACACTCTGCGGCTCATGGATCGCCCAGAGGATCGACCCGGTGACGCGCATGGTCGCCACGGGCGTGGGCTGCGTCCCGACGCTCACCAGCACGTGTTCCCGATGTGGGCCGGGATCGAAATGCACCTTGATGCAGCCCTGCTCGAGCGTGAATTCGATGGGCCGGGCGGCCCCCACGCCGCGCGCCACCATCAGCCGGCTGTTCTCGCCGACCAACACCACAATGGCGCCGCGGAACTCAGCACCTTCGCCGCCCAATCCGCCGACGAAAAACAGCATGGCCTGCGAAGACGCCCCGCAGGTAATGGTCACCGGAAGTTGTTCGATATAGTCGCCAATCGCCAGGGGCGCCTCCGGTCCGCCGGCGCTGCTCTTGTGCACCACGTTGTTGACCGAGCTGACGAATCCCGTCTGGCCAGTCGCCAGCGACGCGCCGATCAACGTCAGCAACGCAGCCGCCGCACTTCGGCCACGTCGCGTCATTCCGAAAACTGGTGTTCGCCGCATAGTGTGCTCCCGGATCACAGCCACGCTCATTATATCGGCCGATCCAGCCCCGCTCCACCGAGGGGTTCAGAACCGCGCGCGTCAGCGAGCGTTTTGGGCATGCGCGCGCCCGCGAGCCTTCCGTGACGCTCCCTTACGGTCGCGCCGCGGCGGGCAAGCTGGCGGTTCTGAACCGCGAGCGTCGGCGAGCGTCGTGGCGAGCCTGAAAACTGAAAACTGAAAACTGACCACTCCTCTATCGGAAGCTGAACGCCACCGACACGCCGTAAATCACGCGATCGTACGAAAAAACCGCTTCCTTGAGCCGATCGTTGACGTTGGCATCGTCCAGCGTCAGGACGACGTCGCCGCGGACTTCCATTGAGACGTGGTCGTTCAGCACCCACCCGCGGCCGAGGCTCCAGATATACGTCTGCACGAAATCCTCGCGCTCTTTCCGCTTGAAGTCGAACAGGCTGGGCTGCTTGTAATCTTCCCAGGTCCACTGGCCGCTGAACTCGAAATTGAGCTGGCAGGGCAGCGGCACCGTCAGCCCGGCCACGATTCCCTGAGAAGTCTCATCGAACTCGTCGCCCACCGTGCTGGCCGAGTGCAGCCGGTAGCCGCCCGAGGCGCGCACCCAGCGGTCGTCGTTGCGCGATTTCCAGGGCTGGCACAGGTTGAAGCCTTGCGACAGCGTCAGCGTCTGGTAGTTGCCATCGCGATCGAGCTGCCGGATGGTCGTGAACAGGTAGTTGCGATCCTCATAGCTGTACTCGACCGTGGACCAGGTGTGCGGGGTACCATCGTCGTAGTATTTCTCCGTCAGCCGCAGCAATGGGGTGATCCGGTGTCGCGAAAGGAAGTCGTTATTGCCCACGAAGTTGTAGTCGTAGTCATATTCGAGGCCGGCGGTCAGATCGCGCGTGACGTGATACGTCAGCCCAAACCGGCCTGCGTAGGTCTGCACGTTGAACTGTTCGATGGAGGCGTGCCAGCTATGATAGGTGCTGCCGCCCACGGACATCTCCGCCTTGTCCCCCAAGGGCACGCGATAGATGAAGTCGCTGGTCAGCCCGAAGCGGATGTCCTCTTCGCTGGAAACGTTGCTGGGCAGGACCGTGTCCTCTCCCAGCAGGATCACGTTTGAATCGTAGTTCAGACCCAGTCGCACGGTGGCTTGAAAGGGCGAAACGACGGGCGCGGCCGCCGCCGCCGGCGCTGGCGCTGCAGTGGGTTTGGGCGGCGCGGCTCCCGTCTGGACCTCGCGGATGAAAACCTGCGAGGCCTTCTTCAATTCCTCGGAGGCCACCGGCGATTGCTCGACCGCGGCGAAATAGCCCTGGGCCTGCTCGCGGTTGCCCTGTTTCCAACTGACCAGTCCGCGATAGAAGTCCATCTCGGGTTTGCGCGGTCCGCGCCGCTCGCCGGCCGGAAGCTCGTTGATCAGCCGCTCGGATTCATTCAGCGCGGTCATGGCCGCGTCGTACTGCTCCAGGTGAAACGCGGC
>DASXUA010000622.1:0-17308 GCA_036505095.1 Phycisphaerae bacterium | reverse complement strand
ATGACCGATGACGAGGTCGTCGCCAAATTCCGCCGGCTGGCGCGGGGCGTGATCTCGGACGAAACCGCCGATAGAATCCTAGCGCTGGCTTGGCGGCTGGAAGAGCTGAATGACTTGCGCAGCTTGCTTGAATTCGATGTGTTGTAGTTCTGCTGCGTAGCGCGCCGCCAGCCGCACGGGCACGCGGTAAGACCACTTGCGCTGCCGCCCGCTTCGGTTTGACTGCATGGCCGACGTCCGGAAATCCGCCGCGCCCAACAGAATCCGCAATCGCGGCGCCCGTTTCCTGCGCCGTAACTGGAAGCCGCTGCTGCTGATCGGCTTCATCGTGCTGGTGCTCGCGGTCTTTCGAGAGGTCCTCACGCCATTCATCATTGCATTTGCCCTGGCGTACGTGCTCCTGCCGGCCGTGCAGCGCATCAGTCGCGTGCAGGTGCGCGGAAATCATCTGCCCATCTGGGGCTCTATCCTGGTGGTGTATGCCGTCTTACTTGGCGGGATCGGCGTGTTGGTTTCCTTTGCAGGACCGCCGGTTTGGGTGCAGTTGCAGAAGCTCATCGATGCCGTCCCGGAGTATGCCCGCCTGGCCGATCGCGCGCAGACCGGGCTCACCGAAAGAATCGTGAACATGATGAGCACGTGGGAGCGCGAGGAGCGCGTAGCCACGAGCGGCCCGGGCCAGGATGAAGGCGTCGCCACGTCCGAACCCGGCCGGGAAACACTTGGCTTGGGACCTGAGAAGGTCCGCAAGGCCGTACAGGGCGCTTATGGACCCGTGCGCGATCAGGTTATTGCCTGGCTGAAAGGATTGGGAACGCAGTTACCGGCCGCCATCACGGCGCTGGTGCAATACATTTTCGACTTCTTCCTGGTCCTGATGCTGACCTTCATGTTTATCGTGTACTTCCCCACGATCTCCAAGTTTGCGCGGCGATTGGTGCCGCCCGATTACATTCCGGAATTCGAAAAGGTGGCCGCGGAGATCAATCGCCGCCTGGCGGGTGTGGTGCGCGGACAGCTCCTGATCTGCCTGATCAATGGCATGCTGACCTACATCGGCTTCCGGATGATCGGCGTAAATTTCTCGATCCTGCTGGCGTGCGTCGCCGCGATCCTCTCGCTGATCCCGATCTTCGGCACGATTATTTCGAGCGTGCCGGCCGTCCTGATCGGTCTGACACAGTCGCTCTCAGTCGCCGTGATGGTGCTGTGCTGGATCATCGTGATCCACATGATCGAGGCCTACATTCTCAATCCCAAGATCATGGGCGAGACGGCGCACATGAACCCGCTGCTGATCGTGTTCGCCCTGCTGGTCGGCTCGCACTATTTCCATCCCATTCTCGGTCCGCTGCTGGCGGCGCCGATCGCGGCTATCATTCAAACGGTCTTTCTGCACCTGCTGACGCGCGAGGAGCCGCGCCGCGCGGAGCGGATCGTCGCGGAGGAAGTGCTCCCCGAACCAGCGCGCGTCGAGGTCGGGGCGGCCGGCGGCAAGCTCGCCCCAACCAGCCGCGTTTCCTAGACGTCGAGACCAGTGCGCACCCTCCGCATCGCACGAATTTTGAATGGGAGGTCTGCCGGATGGGCAACGCCATACGTGATGCTAGAATCAGGAGGGGCCACCCGGGTGGAGAGTGAAAATGCCTGTTCACGACTGGACGCGTGTGGACGCTGGAACGTTTCATGCTTTCCACACTGCCTGGATCACGCATCTGAGCGAGGCGTTGAACGGCGGTCTCTTGCCCAGCGGATACTATGCTATGCCCGAGCAGCATGGCGGGCGGCTGCTGGCAGATATTCTGACGTTGCACGTCCCTGCGCGCTCAGTGCCGTCATCCGGCATCGACGAGGGAGGCGGTGTGGCGGTCGAAACAGCTCCACCCCGCGTGCGCCGGCGACTCCTGGCTACAGCCAGTGCTCGTGCGACGCGACGGACGTTGACTATTCGGCATGTGAGCGGCCATCGCATTGTTGCGCTCGTAGAAATTATCTCATCCGCCAACAAAGACCGGCCCGCGCATGTGGCGGAGTTTGTCGACAAGGCCGATACGGCTTTGTGGCACGGCATCCACATGTTGCGCATCGACCTGCTGCCGCCCGGCCCCTCCGATCCGCACGGCGTGCACGGCGCCATCTGGGAACGCTTCGATGACGAGCCATACTTGCTGTCGCCCGAGGAACCCCTCACGCTGGCAGCCTACGTCGGGGGAACGCCGCCGGAGGCGTATGTCGAACACGTGCGCGTCGGCGTCCCCTTGCCGGATATGCCCTTGTTCCTGACCCCCGCGCGTTATATCAACGTGCCGCTCGAAGCGACCTACAGGACGGCGTTTGGCGGCCTGCCAGTATTCTGGCGGGAGGTGGTCGAAGGAAAGCGATCAATATGACGGACACGCGCGCACGACCGAGGGAGGCTATTTTGTCAAACCGGAATTTGCTTGGATCTGTGGCTTTGGCGGCTTGTCGATACCTCTGCAGCGCGAGCATTCTTGTTTGGGCTCTTGGCTGCGGGACTGTCGGGCAGTCGCCGCGGCCGAACTGTCTGGCTGGCGCCACTGCAGCCAATTTGCAGACGGGTATCCGCGGCAACGTTACGCTGGGACCAACCTGCCCAGTCGTAATGCCCGACCAGCCGGAGTGCATGGACCGGCCGCTCTCGGCGTCGCTGCGGATCGAGTGTCCCAGCGGCGCGGAAATTCGTACCATTCGCTCGGCTGACGATGGGACTTTCGAGATCCGGCTTCCGCCCGGTGATTACGTCATCGTGCCCTTGAAAGACTCGGATAACCCATTTCCGTCAGCGCCGGCGCCGATCCCGGTGACGGTCCCGGCCGATGGATTTGCCGAAGTCCAAGTTGGATACGACACTGGAATTCGCTAAATCAGCTCACAACTGCACGCCCGCTTGCGCTGACTGACGCTCTCGGTTCTGCGATGGTGAGGCAGCCGCTTGCCGGAGGCCGCGTTGGGCCCTAGATTGGCCGTTTCCGGGCTCTGGCGAGCCACGAGCCCCGGATGCGGCCATGAACAACGCTTCGCAATCCAGACGACTCCGCGAATTGCTCGCCGATCATACCGTCATGCTGCCGGGCGCCTTCAACGCGCTGACCGGACGGCTCATCGAGCGCGAGGGATTCGAGGCGCTCTACGTCTCTGGGGCGGTGCTGGCCAATGCCGTCGGCGGTGTGCCGGATATCGGCCTGATGACGCTCACCGAGCTGCGCGATCATTGCCAGCACATCGCCGCCGCCACAACGCTTCCGATCCTGGCGGACGCCGACACCGGCTTTGGCGGTCCGGAGAACGCCGCCCGCACCGTACAGGTGCTCGAAGCCGCAGGTGTCAGCGCGCTCCACCTGGAGGATCAGGAGTTTCCCAAGCGTTGCGGGCATCTGGAAGGCAAGCGGCTGGTGCCCATTAACGAGATGGTCGAGAAGCTACGCGCCGCCGCGGAAGCCCGTACCAGCCCCGATTTTCTGCTCATCGCGCGGACCGATGCGCGCGGCGTGGCGGGCTATGACGAGGCAGTGCAGCGCGCGCATGCCTACCTGGCGGCCGGCGCGGATGGCATTTTCCCGGAGGCGCTTGCCAGCCGCGAGGAATTCGCCCGCTTTGCCAAAGACGTTCCGACGATTCTGCTGGCCAACATGACAGAGTTCGGCAAGACGCCGCAGCTCTCGGCCGATGCGTTTGCCGCCCTCGGCTTCAAGCTGGTGATCTATCCGGTGACACTGCTGCGGATCGCCCTGAAAAGTGTGGCAGATTCGCTTAGAATCCTGCGCGCGTCGCGCTCGGCCGAGCCGTTGCTCGACCGCATGCTGACGCGACAGGAGCTTTACGACCTGCTGGGCTATCAGCCTGACGCGCCCTGGCGCGGAGGCGAGCGCTCCCGCCCGCCAAGGAGTTCTGATCGATGACTGCACCGACGTACAGTCCGGGGTTGGAAGGTGTCATTGCCGGCGAGACCGCCATCGGCTGCGTGGACCAGGGACAGTTGCTGTATCGCGGCTATCCCATCCAGGAGCTGGCCGAGAAGACCACCTTTGAGGAAGTCGCGCACCTACTGATCTATGGCGAGCTGCCCAAGCCGGCCGAACTCAGTCAATTCCGGCGCACGCTCTTCTCGTTCCGGCAGCTTGCGCCGCAAGTCTTGCAGGCCCTGCGCCTGATTCCAACCGACCCACCCATGATGGACGTGCTGCGGACGTGCGTCTCCATGTCCGGCCATTTCGATCCGGTGAAGGACGACTCGCCGGACGATTTGCGACGGCGGGCTGTCTGGCTACTAGCCGGCATTTCGACCATCGTGGCCGCACGCTACCGATTTTTGCAGCACAAAGAGCCAGTCGAGCCGAAGGAAGGCTTGTCCCACGCCGCTCAACTTCTGTATCAATGTCACGGCACCGAACCCGATCAGCAGTCGGCCAAGCTGATCGACCTGACGCTCATCCTCTACGCCGAGCACGAATTCAACGCCAGCACGTTCGCCAATCGCATCTGTGCTTCGACGCTGTCGGACATGGTCTCATGCGTGGTTTGCGGCATCGGCACGCTCAAAGGCCCGCTGCACGGCGGGGCCAACGAGGAGGCCATGAAGATGCTCAAGCAGTTCAAGACGGCCGATGACGCCCGCAAGTGGATTCGCAACGCCCTGACCAAAGGCGAGAAGGTCATGGGCTTCGGGCATCGGGTCTACAAGCACGGCGATCACCGGGCGCGCATCCTCGAGGACGAAATGCGCAAGCTGGCCAAGCAGAAGCACCAGGAGCACTGGATCGAGATCTACGATGCGATCAAGATCCCCATGGAGCAGGAAAAGAAGATTTTCCCCAACGTCGATTATCCGTGCGGACTGGTGTACTACCTGCTCGATCTGCCGATCGATATCTACACGCCGCTGTTCGTGGCGGCCCGCGTGACGGGCTGGTGCGCGCATTACATCGAGCAGGTGACCAACAACCGCATCTATCGTCCGCTGAGTGTCTATACCGGCCCGCCGCGTCGGCCGGTGCCGCCGATCAATCAGCGCTGAGCGCGGCGCACGCGTCGCGTTTCAGCATTCGCCCGAAAGCTCGTTTTACGGAGGATGCGCTCATGCGATCACGGATGATTCGAACGTCAGGTCTGGG
Organism: Phycisphaerae bacterium; assembly: GCA_036505095.1. Classification (GTDB taxonomy): domain Bacteria; phylum Planctomycetota; class Phycisphaerae; order UBA1845; family UBA1845; genus DASXUA01. Next base: position 12,176 of record DASXUA010000622.1, on the reverse strand, counting down.
GCTGTGCCTGATCCTGGCCGGCTGCGGCGCGGCCGGCGCGATCGGTTCGCTCCTGCGGCCCAACCAGGTCGCGGTCATGCTGGTCAACAACAGCGACTTCCAGGTGGACGTGACGCTGTTTACCGCCCAGGATCAGGAGGTTCCCGATTCGCTGATCGACAATGTAGGCACGCAGCGGGATTTCATGATTCCCGCGGGCCAATCCCGCAGCTTCAGCGATTCGTGCGATAGGCTGCAGGCCATCAAAATCGACACAGCCCGGCTGCGCGTGCTCGGCTCGATCTTTGCGCCCGACGAGTCGACCGGCATCCTGCGCGACGGCACCGACTTTCATTGCGGCGATCGGATCGTCTTTACGTTTGACCATTCCGAGGCAATCGTCGATTTCCACATCGACGTGCAGGTGCAGCCCGCGCGATAGTATTGTGGTGTGGGCCTCTGGCCTGCACCGCACGCTGGCGGCGGGTGGCATGGCTTCACGGCGTCAGCCAGGTAGCCATGCGGGCCTAGTCCTTGTTTCTTTTCAATCCGTTCAGCAAGCCCTCGACGGCCTTGCCCGTCGGCAACTCGCCCGCGGCGCCCTTCAAGAGTTCCGTCGTGTTCACCTTGGACAGATCGAGCTTCGGCTCCTGCCGGGTGCCGACGATCGGGATCGTCACGCGCGTGCCCGTCAGCTTCTGAGCCAATTCGGCCGCCGGTCCATGCGCGCCGAGCCGTTTGAGCAGCTCCGGTCCGACCGGCAACGACACCGCCAAATCAAGCGAATCGTCGAAACCGACCGAGCCGGAGAACTTGAGATCGAAGCCCTGCGAGAAACTCATGGTCAAGTCATCGTAGAGAATCCGCCCATCCTGCACGCGGAAATCCAGCGGGCGCATCTCCATGGCCGATTCCTGACCCTCCGCGATGCCGCCGAGTGCCAGCAGTTCCGCCAGCAGACCGGTTGGCTGAATGCGCACTTGCGAAAGATCGAGCCGGCCCTGTCCCGCGCCGCGCGTCTTGATGGCCGCGCTCATCGGCAGCGAGACGTCTTGCAGGCCGAGGGAGATGCGGCCATCCAGACGCGTGACCTTCAGAAAAACCGGGTTGACGTAGCTCAGTAGTGATTCGCCGACTTCCTTTGTCAGCGGGACGCGCTCCAGCAGCGGCAGCTTGCCCTTGATGCTCAGCAGCGGATCGGCCTGTGAAAAGTCGATGACGCCGCCCAGATTCACCTTGCCGTCCGAAGCCGGAATAGACGCGCTCGGAATCGCAAGAACGCCATCGCGCAGCGCGGGCGCCAGCTTGGCGGGCCCCAGCGGCACGCCGTAGAGCTTCGCGGCGTCCCAGCCGATGTTCGTGCTGGCCACGACTCCTCGAAACGGGGGCTGCGCTCCGCGTTGATGTGCGGGCCCGGTGATGCTGAAGTCGCTCGTGCTGCGGCCTTGAATCTCGACGTAGCTCACCGTCGCGGGCAGCAACGCATGCAGCCGATCGGTCAGCGATTTCCACGCAGCGTCGTAATGCCCCTTCAGCGCCAGGACACATTCGGAATCGTAGTTCGCGATGCTGCCGCCGACCTCGGCCGAAAATGGCGGCGATACCAGCCGGCACTTCCCCAAAGTCACGGCGTGCTTCTGCGGATCAACGTTCGCGTCCCATTCGAGCTGGAGTGGCCCTTCGTCCGACAGCACGCCCGCCAGATTGCCTCGGAGACCGGAAAGTGTCTGCAATGCGACCTCGCCGTTCAGGTCTGACAGCTCCGTCACGCCTCCATCGACATTGATAACCTTGATCGAACCGTTCTTGATGACGACTCGGCCGCGCAGCTCTGGAAAGGGGCCTTGCGGCTTGGGCGGCGTAGCCTTTCGCGGGCGCAGCGCCTGCGCCAACGAGATCTCGTTTTTCGCATCGAGGTACAGCACCGCGCGCGGCGCGTTCAGACTGACGTCGCCGAAACGCATCAGGTCCGTCAGAAGCTGCCAGGCGCCCCCCTCGGCACGGATTTCATCGATCCGCAGCGCCTGCCGTCCGGCCGGGTCGATCACGCTCAGGCCATCAAGCTGCGTGGGGCCGCGCCAGGAGACCGCCAGCCGGTCGAGCTGAACGCGCCCGGCCAGCCCGCCATTGACGCGCCCCAGGATGAATTGCGACCCCGCCCGCGAGGACGCGATCGCCGGCGCGAATCCTACCAGCGCTGCGACGAGCACCAGCAGCACTCCCACCGTTGCCAAAATGCGCCGGCCCCAGTGCCTCCGAGGAGGCGCCGGCGCAACCTGTGGAACCGGTTCCGTTTCCGCCGCCGATACTTGAGGGTTGTCGCGATCCGCCATGGAAATGCCCTCCTTACGAGAGGTGTTTATGCCAAGCGTGAACTACTTCCATTGCTTGGCACGTGGCATTCCAGGACGGTCGGGACAAGTCGGGGGTGGCACGCTTGGGTGGCACGGCTTCACGGCGCAGCCGGGTAGCCATGCAACTCCGCCAGGGCAGCCCACGGCGGACATGCTTACCCGCTTCGCGTGAAAGCATGCCACCCGCCGTGACTACGGCAGAGGCCGCTGCGCGGCGGCCTCCTCGCGGGTGACGGGTGCGTCGCTGATGCGGATGCCGCGAATGTAGACCTTCTTCTTCGGCCGCCCATTCTCGTCTACCGGCTGATTCATGAGCTGGTCGAGGGTGTTCAGGGCGGTCTCCCCGACAAGCTGGCCGAAGACCGTATAGCGCCCCTCGATCTGGGGCATGCTGGTATTGCTGATGAAGAACTGAGAACTGGCCGAGTCGGGATCGTCTTCGAGCCGGCCCATCAGGACCGTTCCTTTGACGACCGGGCGATCATTGAACTCGGCCTGCAGCTTCTTGCCGTCCGGGCGGATCCCGGTTCCGTCGCCGCGCGGGCAGCCCCCCAGAATGTAATAGCCGGCCTCGATCTTGTGAAACGTGAGATTCTCGTAGAAGCCCTTCTTGGCCAACTCGATGAAATTGGCAACGTGCTCCGGCGCGTCTTCGTAATAGAAGCGCATGGTCATCGAGCCGAAGTCAGTCTCGATTTCGGCCTGCTTGAGCGGCGCGATCTCGATCGAGAGCGTGTTGGACGGCACGCGTCCGCCATACGGCGACCATTGCAGGCGGTACCGACCGGCGGTCTTCAGCGCCGGATAATATTGCGAGGCGTCGAGCTGCACGCCGATGCTGGCGTACGGGCCCAAGGTAATGACCGGCGCCCGGGCCGGTGGCGTGTAGTTGATCGCGTTCTGCCACATCCGTTGCGTGTCGTCGTTGATGACCAGGCCGTTGAACGCCCGCCCGCTGAAGACATGGGGCAGCGGCAACCCGGCCGCCAGGTCTTCGGAATGGTTCGGTTCGGTTCCCGGCACCACCAATTGGATCGGGCCAGCCGAGAGGTTTTGAATGCCGAAGTGAACCCAGACCGGCTTACCTGCCGGAACCGTGCGGGCAGTGGTCGTGAGCGTCGCCTTCAACTCAGGAATGGGGACTTGGGTTTCTTGTCCGGCCGCGACGGCAGCCCAGAAGAAGCCGGCGGACCATAATGCGACACGCATAGTCGTCATTACTGGATGTCCCTCATCCCGGCGCGCCGGGATATCTCCACAACCTCGCCAGCAGACGCGGATCGGCTCGTCCGCATTGTGGCGGAAAGGCGTATTTTGTCCATCGCGCCGGCCCAATCAGCGCGCGGCTTGCCCGTGGTCGGCCGCCTCCGCCGTCATCTTGTACCGAAGAATGCAACCGTTGGTTGCGGCCTCCTGCTCCTTCTTATCGGACGAATAAGAGCGTGACGAGCACGAACACCGGCAGCAGAATGAAACTGCTGTACAGCATGTAGCCGAAAAAGCTCGGCATCCGCACGCCCGCCTGCTCGGCGATGCTTTTCACCATGAAGTTCGGACCGTTCCCGATGTAGCTGTTGGCGCCCATGAACACCGCCCCCAGGCTGATGGCCACCAGCAGGTCCTCGCGGATGAATTGCCCGGCCAGCAGTTGCATCACGCCGGGACCCGGCGCGTGCGTCAGGGCGTCGGCCGTCTCGAAGAACACTACGTAGGTTGGGGCGTTATCCAGAAAGCTCGACAAAATGCCCGTGGCCCAGAAGAACTGCCACGGATGCTTCAGGCCCAGCTCCGGGCCGCGCGCATTGAGGATTTCAATCGGCGCCTGCATGGCGATGAAGATGCCGATGAACAATGCGGCCACTTCCAGAATGGCGACGTAGTTGAAGCGATTCGCCGCGCGCACGCCGGCCGGCGTCGTGATCAGCGACAGACCCACGAAAGCCAGCATGAAAACTTCGCGCGTCAGCAGCGGTGGCTTCCGGCCGACCAGTGGCAGCGGGTTATGTGGATCGACGAACGCCACGCACAGCACCACCCCTGCCAGCCAAATGAAATTGATTTTGCCGCGCAGCACCAGCGGCACTCGCACGGCTTCGTCGCGGCTGATATCGCGCGGCGCTTCGGTGCGGTAGGCACGCAGGTCCCAGAGGTAATAGATTGCCAGCAGAATTGCCGTGCAGAACGCCCACTCCTTCCACAATCCCAGCGTCCACGTGAACGGCACGCCTTTGAGATAGCCCAGGAACAACGGCGGATCGCCAATCGGCAGCAGGCAGCCGCCGACGTTGCTGACCAGAAAGATAAAGAAGATCACCGTGTGCGACACGTGCCGCCGCTCCGAATTGGTCTGCAAGAGCGGCCGAATCAGTAGCATGCTCGCGCCCGTCGTGCCCACGACGCTGGCAATCAGACTGCCGGCCGCGAGGAACGCCGTATTCGTGGCCGGATGTGCGGGCAGATCGCCCCTTAGGCTGATGCCGCCGCTGATCACGTACAGGCTGAAGAGCAGCATCATGAACGGCACGTATTCGTCCAGCACGGCTCGATGCAGCACCGCGATCGCCCCGCTCACGCCGTCGGCCCAGAGGTAATAGAGCAGCATGGCGCTTGCGACCGTCAGGGCGACGACCAGCTTATTGCGGTTGTGCTCCCACCAATGCTGCGTGCGCGGCACCAGAGGCAGCAGCGCGATGCCTAGCAGAATTCCGGCGAAAGGAATGATCGACCAGAGCGGTCGGTCGCTAGCTTGCGTCCTGTGTTCGGCCGCCGCACCCAGCACGAATGCGCGCACGATCAGCGCCGTCAGGATCGCGGCGCTGGCCAAGATTCCCAGCCAGAACAGCGCACCAAGTCGTCCCGAATGCTTGTTTGCCGCTGCCTCGTTCATGACGTCGGATCCGCCGCGCGACTCAAACCGCCTGCTTCGAGCGCGCTGCCGCATTGTGCAGGAATCCAAAGCACGAACAAGTGCCCGAGTCAGCCTTGCAAACTTCTGCCAATTGGCGAAGAATCGTCAGAATGGATGCGCGCTATGACATCATCGTCATCGGCGGGGGGCACGCCGGGGCGGAGGCGGCTTGGGCGGCGGCGAAGCTCAGAGCGCGCACCGCGCTGGTCACGATGCAGGTCGGGGCTATCGGGCGCATGTCGTGCAACCCGGCCATCGGGGGGCTGGGCAAGGGGCAAATGGTCCGCGAGGTCGATGCGCTCGGCGGCTTGATGGGGCTGGCGATCGACGCCGGCGGCATTCAATTCCGCATGCTCAATCGCTCCAAGGGTCCGGCCGTCTGGGCGCCGCGCGCCCAAGCTGATCGCCAGGCCTATGCCAAGGCTGTTCAGGATCTGCTGCTCGGCGTCCGCGGCCTGGAGATCATCGAAGGCACCGTCGAGCGAATTTTGGCGGAGGATGCGCGCCGACAGGCTGTCGGCGGTACATGCCGGCAAGATGCCGGCACTACCACGGGGCAAGTTTGCGGCGTCGTGCTGGGCGACGGCCGAACACTGGCATGCGACGCAGTCGTCATCACCACCGGCACGTTTCTGCGCGGGCTGATGCACTGCGGGCGCGCGCAAACCGAGGGCGGGCGCGTCGGCGAGGCCGCCGCTACTGGCATCAGCCGCTGTCTGCTGGAACTCGGCCTGGATTTGGGCCGCCTCAAGACCGGCACGCCGCCGCGCGTGCAGCGCGATTCACTCGATTACGACCGCCTCGAACCGCAGCCGGGAGATGCGGCGCCGGTGCCGTTCTCTTTTCTGAATGAGCGGATCGATCGGCCGCAGATTCAGTGCTGGATCACGTACACCAACGCGCAGACGCACGAGATCATCCGCGCCAACCTGCACCAGGCCCCCATGTACTCGGGCCAGATTCAGTCGCGCGGCCCGCGCTATTGTCCGAGCATCGAAGACAAGGTCGTGCGCTTCGCCGACAAAGATCGTCATCAACTCTTCCTCGAGCCGGAGGGCTACGACAACGAACGTATCTATTGCAATGGCATCAGCACCTCATTGCCGGCCGTGATTCAGGAACAGATCGTCAAGACGATCCCCGGCCTGCAGCGCGCCAAAATCCTGCAAGCCGGCTACGCCGTGGAATACGATTTCGTCCCGACGCACCAGACGCGCGCGACTCTCGAAACCAAGCGAGTTTCCGGGCTGTTCCTGGCCGGCCAGATCAACGGCACCAGCGGGTACGAGGAAGCGGCCGCGCAGGGCCTGCTGGCCGGCATCAACGCGGCACGTTACATCGCCGCACAGGAGCCGCTCATCCTCGGCCGCGATCAGGCCTACATCGGCGTCATGCTGGATGATCTGGTCACCGCGCCGCCGACCGAGCCCTATCGCATGTTCACCTCGCGCGCCGAGTACCGCCTGCACCTGCGCTCCGACAACGCCGACCAGCGGCTGACCCCGATCGGCCGGCAAATCGGATTGGTCGATGATGCGCGCTGGCAGCGCTTCAGCGAGAAACTGCAGCGCATCCAAGCCTTCCGAGCACAGGCGATCCGCCTTTCGCATCAGGGTCGCCCGCTGCTGGAGCAGCTTGCCCGGCCCGAATCTTCGATCGCGCTGCTGGCCGAGAAGCTCGGGGCCGATCCGGCCGAGGTCCGTGTACGCCAAGCCCTGGAGCAAGTCCTTATCGATGCCAAATACCAGGGTTATGTCGCGCGGCAGCAACTTCAAATCGAGCGTCTTCACCGGTTGGAAGCGCTGCCTATCCCGCGGGACGTGGACTACTGGAGCATGACGGACCTGCGTTTCGAAGCCCGCGAGAAGTTCGCCGCCTTGCATCCGGTGAATTTGGGGCAAGCTGGCCGTATCAGCGGGATCACACCGGCCGATGTAACCGTCCTCTGGGTATATCTGACCGGCCGCCGCCACAGCCGCTCGAAATAAACAGGACGCTCAGGTCATTCCAGGTCCCATTTCGCCAATTTGCTCCCCCAACCGCGGTTTCCGCCGATAATGCACCCATACGGCCGCTTCAAAAACGGGCGATCTTGGGTTTTTAGTTGACAACAAAAGGTGACGAATGTAGCGTATGGAAAAATTGGGGGATTTAGGAAGAGTTCCGCAGCGTCAGCACCGGTCAAGGGGGCGGGTCCAATGAGGGTGCGGAGTTAAGGAAGTGAAAAGCGTATATACCACCGGCGAAGTAGCTCATATCTGCAAGGTCAGCCAGCAAACGGTCATCCGCTGCTTCGACAGCGGCCGCTTGAAGGGTTTTCGTGTGCCCGGCTCGAAATTCCGGCGAATCCCGCGCGACAGCCTCATCCATTTCATGAAGGAAAACGAGATCCCGCTCGACAACCTGGAGACGGGCAAGAAGCGGGTGCTGGTGGTCGATGACGACGAGGCCATCATCGACATGTTCGTCGAATTGCTGGGCCGCGACGGCCGCTTCGAGGTCCGTACGGCGCAGACCGGCTTTGACGCCGGGCTGGAGGCCAATGACTTCCGTCCCGATATCATGCTGCTGGATTACAAGTTGCCCGATATCAACGGCAATCGTGTCTGCCGCACGATCCGCGCGAACCCGACGCTGGAACACATGAAGATCATCATCATCAGCGGCGTGGCTGACCCGGATGAAGTGAACGGCCTCAAGACGGCCGGCGCCGACGACTTCATCAAGAAACCATTCGATATCAATGGCGTGATTGCCCGCGTCGCCGAACTGGTCGGGGCCTAAACTATGTCGGTCTTGACCGCACGGCCATCGTCGGGCGACTCGCAGCGCGACAGTTCGCGCGTCGAGTCGCCGGCCGGTCAGCAGCAGCGTGTGGAAATGATCCTCGCGCAGATCGATCAGCTTCCGACGCTGCCGACGATTGCACTCCGCGTGCTGGAGGCGACGCAGTCCAGCACGTCCGCCTTGAAGGCGGTGGCCGAGCTGATATCCACTGATCCTTCACTCACGGCGCGCATCCTGGCGCTCGTGCGCCGCGCCCACGTGGGCGTGCGGGCCGATTACCTAACCGTTCTGCGCGCCGTCGTGCTGCTCGGGCTGGAGACCGTGCGCAGCGCCGTGCTCTCCATCAAAGTGTTCGACACGTTCTCCGCGCTGGAACCCGGCGAGGGCGCCGCCTTCGACCGGACGGAGTTCTGGAAGCACAGTTTCGCCGTGGCCTGCGCGGCACGGCAACTGACCAGCCAGGCGCCCAAGGGCTCAGCGGCCCGGCGCATATCGCCCGAGCAGGCCTTCATCGCCGGTCTGCTGCACGATCTTGGAAAAATCGCGCTCGACGCCTGCCTGCCGAAGAGCTATGCGCGCGTCGTGAAAGTGGCGGCCGCACGGCGCGTCTGCCTGTGCGACCTGGAACGCGAGTTCTTCGGCGTCGATCACATGGTCGTCGGCCGGCGACTGGCGCTGCGCTGGAAGCTGCCGTCGTACGTGCCCGACGTGTGCTGGCTGCATCATCACCCCATCGACGCGCTGCCCGCCTCCATTCAGTTTCCCGGCCACATCGCGGTGGTCCACCTGGCCGATCAGTGGGTGCGGCGCCAGCGCCTGGGATACTCCGGCCACATCGACTTTCAGCCGCTGGCGCCGCTGGCGGAGAAGGCCGGCGTGGATGAGCGGCTGCTTGACGAGCTCATGGCGCCGCTCATCGAGCAGGTCGAGCAGCAATGTGCCGTCGTCGGCCTGGGCGAAGTCAGCACGGTCAAGCTCTATAACCGCGCTCTGGCCGATGCGAATGAGGAGTTGAGCCGGCTGAACCTGGCGCTCACCCAGACCAGCCGCCGCCTGCACGTGCGCACGCGCGGCGTGGACGCTGTCGCGCAGTTCACCGGTCGGCTGAGCGTAACCGACGATCTGCTGGACGTCTGCCGCGCGGCCGCGTCAAGCTGGCGCGAGCTGCTGAGCGCACCGCTGTCGGCGGTTTTCGTCTGTCCACCACGGTGGGGAAGTCAACTCTGCACCATGGCGTGGGAGGCCGCTGACCGCGCGGGTAGCGATGTCTTCCCGCTGCCGGGCGACTGTGTGCCGCGCGCCACTACAGAGACGCGACCGATCGAGCCGCCCGCCTGGAGCCAACTGATTCTCGAGCATTGCAGAATGCGCAACGGCAACGGCGACGATCAATCCGCCATAAACGATCCGCAATCCCCACGGGAGTGGCGTATGCTGCCGATCGTGCACGGCGGTGAGCTGCTCGGCGGCGTGTGCTTCACCGTGTCCGCTGAAAGCCCCGCGGCCGAGGAGCGCGACGAAAGTACTGATGAATCGCTGCTGGCAGCACTGGGATTGGCGCTGGCCGGCGCGATCAGCCGGGCCGACGCCGGTCGCCTGCACGAAGAATTGGCCACCGCACACCGTCAGCTTCGCCAGGCTCAGGATCAGCTTCTACGCACGCGCTCGCTCTCCATGATCGCCGAGATGGCCGCCGGCGCCGCGCACGAACTCAACAACCCACTGGCCGTGATTTCCGGACGTGCCCAGATGCTGGCGATGCAATTTGCCGATCCGCAGGATCGCCAGGCCGTGGAAGTGATACACGAGCAGGCCGTCCGCTGCAGCCAGATCGTTACGGAACTCATGGCCTTCGCCAAGCCGGCTTCACCCAGCCCGGCGCGCGTCGCGCTGTCAGCACTGCTGCAGCCGATCCTCCGCCAATGGCTGGATTCCTGTCCGCTCAGCGCCGCGCAACTGACCTGGCACGTCGCCGATCCCGCGGTCACCATCTACGCCGACATCTCGCAGGTCACTACCATTCTCGACGCGCTCATCGCCAACGCCCTGCAGGCCACGCGCCCGGAAACCGCGCGAGTACACGTCAACTCGCTTTCCCGCGGTTCCGATGAGACGGTGGTCATCAGCGTGGAGGACAACGGCGTGGGGATGACGCCCGAGGTGGCCGAGCACGCGCTCGATCCGTTTTTCTCGTACCGTCCCGCCGGTCGCGGGCGCGGCCTGGGCCTGTCCAAGGCTCACCGTCTCAGCGAGATCAACGGCGGACGTTTGTGGCTGGAATCCACGCCCGGGAAAGGCACGACCGTCTGGGTCGAACTGCCCGCCCGCCCACGCTGACGCGATTGCGAACTGCGGATTGCGGATTGCCTAACGCGGCCCGTTTTTCAATCCGAAATTCGCAATCCGCAATAGGTGCGTGGATGCCGGCGAATCGACCCGACCAGATCATGCTTGTCGAAACCGATCCGGCCTTGGCCGAGGTGCTGGCCGAATCGATTGCGCCGCGCTTAGACGCGCAGATCACCCGGGCCGCATCGGCCGAGGCCGCGCTCGACACCGATCTGTTCGAGCCTCACGATGCGTTCATTGGCCGCCTGGACCTGCCGGGATTGGACGGTCTGGAACTCGCCGCCCGGATTCTCGCGGTCCGCCGCCGCCCCTTCTTCCTGATCGGCGACGCGTTGAGCGCCCCGCAGGCGATCCATGCCCTGCGGCTGGGTGTTAACGGTTTCTTCACCAAGCCTTTCGATCTGGCCGACTTGCTGGATTCGCTCGACCTTACCCTTTACGCTTATAATGAGGCGCGCCGCCAGCAGCGGCGGCAGCGCCAGTTGCGGCAGCTTGTGCGGCGCGTGGTCCGCCAGCGGCGCGACTTGAACAGTCGAATGGATCTGATCTGCCGTGACCTGGTGCAGGCGCATCGCCGACTCGTGTCGCGCGTCCTGGCCCAGGAATCGCGGCCGCGGGAAAGCGTTTGAACGGAGTTCATTCGTTAAGGAGTAAGGCACATGGAGCGTAACGCAAAAGCAGGGTTTCGCCTCGGGATGGTTGCGCTGCTGGTGGCGGTGGTCGCCGGATGCAGCGGCGGCGGCGGCGAGCGGGCCGTCGTTCCCATCACGTACGTGGTGCAGCCGGCCAAAGAGTTGCCGGCTGGTATCACCACCGTCGCGATTTTGGATTCCAAAGTGAACGAGGCGACGGACAAGAAGTGGTCCGAGATGGCCGCCAACTACATTCAGCATCTCGTGCAGGAATCCAACGACAAGTATGGCAGCAATCTGCGGGTCGCCGATCGCAAGCAAACGTCGCTGCTGACCTCCGAATCGGACCTGGCCGCCGCCGGCATCGTCGATTCGCCCAAGGCCGGGCAGATCGCCAAGCAGCTCGCCGTACAGGGTTTCATCCTCAGCGAGATCAACGTCAAGGTCGACACGCAGCAAGGCAAACAGCGCACCATCAGTGCGATGGACGTGTTTGGTGCCGGCGGGCATGGCTGGGGCGGTGGCGGCGGCGGGGTGAACACCACTGAAGCCGAAACGGCCACGCGCAACATCCTCGTCCAGACGGATTTCAAGCTGGTCGATGCCACCACCGGCAAGAACTGGGATACGTATTCCCCGCCGGCCTATCGCAAGACGGACAAGACCAAGGCCAGTCCCTTCTTCGGCTCGAGCAGGACCGAAGCCGAGATGACGCCGCGCGACGAGGTCATCGCCGCGGCCGTCGAGCAGGGCGCCCGGCAGTTCATCAGCCGCTTTGTGCCGTGCGAGGTCAGCATGGAGTTCACCGTTGAATCGAGCAAGAGCGAGTCTTGCAAGCGCGGTGTGGCATACCTGCGCGGCGGCGACTATGAGCAGGCCCTGGCGAACTTCAAGGCGGCGTTGGCGGAAAATCCCAACGACGATCGCGCTTCCTATGGCGCCGGGGTGGCCAGCGAGGCCATGGGTGACTTCGAGCAGGCGCTCAAGTACTATCAGCAAGCCGCCATCGCCAAGGGCGACCCGCGCTATACCGACGCCCAGAAGCGTTTGAAAAACAGCCTGGCCCGTATCCGCAAGGAAGCGCCGTCGGCCCAGGGCGCGGAAGGCCAAGGCAAGACCGGCGCGTGAGCTGCGTGATGGGGTGGCATGGCTTCACGGCTTTAGCCG
>DASXUA010000621.1:0-9582 GCA_036505095.1 Phycisphaerae bacterium | reverse complement strand
GCACTCGCCGATCGCGCCATCGTCCACGCCGAATCGCCGCCGCGCCGCGTCCGCATCTTTGCAGATCATCAGCACCGCCCGGCTGCCCATGTGCTTCTCCTGGCAAACCACACGTGGCACGCCTTGTTCGCGATAATAGGCGAAAGCCTCGGCCGGATGTTCGAGAAACTCCGGCAGCCGGCTCGTCTCGCAGGGCGACATCGTCGGCGGCAGATAAATCAGCCAGCGCGGATCGACCGCGAAACGCGACATGACCTCCAGCGCCGCGGCCGAGTGCTCGGCGCGAATCGTGATTTTCCCGCCCAGCCGCGTCGCGACCAGCCGCTTGCCCGTGACGTCGGCGATATCCAGCAGATCGTCGCTGCCGTGCTGCAAACTCAGTCCTGATTCCGGAGCGCTGCGGGCTGAGTCGGAACCCGTCAGCGGCTTGATCGGGATGGAGTATTGCGCGCCGGCCTGAACCTGCACGAGTTGCCGCTCGGGCCAGCGCAGCGCCGTGAGCGCCCCGCCGAAGACGCAGCCGGTGTCGATGTCGATTGTGTTATTCAACCACTCGGCCTCGGGAACGGCGACGTGGCCGTAAACGACGGTGGCCTTGCCGCGATAATCGGCCGCCCAGTTCATCCGCACCGGCAGTCCGAATTCGTCCGTCTCGCCCGTGGTCTCTCCGTAAAGAGCGAAATCGCGCACCGCCGCCGAGCCGCGGCCCTGCAACTCCTCCTTCATGCCCGCATGCGCGACGACCAGCTTCCCGCCGTCGAGCACGAGATGACTCACCAGCTCATCGACGAACTCAGTGTAATCCCTGACAAATGCCTCGCGCTCCTCGAGCGGCAGCGCATCGATCTGATCCATCGAGTCCGCCAGGCCGTGCGTCAGGGCGACATCCTTGCCGCGCAGCTTGCGCATCAGGCGCATATCGTGATTGCCCGGCAGGCAGTGGGCCGCGCCGGCCAGGCACATCGCGCGCACAATCCGCACCACCTCCACACTGCGTGGGCCGCGATCAACCAGGTCGCCCAGGAAAATCGCCTTGCGTCCGGCCGGATGGCGATAGACATCCTGCTCATCGGGAAAATAACCAAGCTGCGCCAGCAGCCCGCGCAGCTCGTCCGCGCAGCCGTGTACGTCGCCGATGATGTCGAAGGGCCCGGAGTCATTGAAATGCGTGCGGCACCACAGCGGCTCGCGCGCGATTGTGGTGGTCTCAATCTCTTCGGATCCTTCCAGCACGTAGATATGCCGGAAGCCCTCGTGCTCGAGCGTCTTGAGCGCGCGGCGCAGCGCGATCGTGTGGTTACGGACCACGTGCCGGCCCATCTGCCGGTCGGGGCGCTGATCATTGCGCTCCTGGCACACGCGCTCGTCGACTTTGAATACGATCGCGACCGGAATGGCGTGCTGTTTCCGCGCCAGCGCCACCAGCGGCGCGCGATCCTCGCGCCGCACATTCGTCGCGTCGATGACCGTCAGCTTCCCGCGCTTCAGGCGCAGCGCCGTCAGGTGATGCAGCGCATCGAACGCGTCGGTCGTGGCCTCCATCGAGTTCTCGTCATCGTCGACCCACGCGCGCATGCGATCGCTGGAGAGCACCTCCGTCGGCTCGAAATGCCGCGCAGCAAAAGTGCTCTTGCCGGAGCCCGAGGCGCCGATCAGCACCACTACCGAAAGATCGGGAACTTTGATCTCCATGACTCAATAAGCGAACATCGCCATTTGCGTGGGCGTGCCGACCGTCGGATGCTCGGCTGAGATCGGTCCGATGTCGTAAAGCGCGACGGCATATCCAAACCGCTCCCCCACGCGGCCGCACCACTCGCGGAACTCCTGCCGCGTCCATTCGAAACGATGATCGCGATGGCGCAGCTTGTTGGCCGGCAGCGTCGGCCAGACCACGTTGTACTCGGCGTTGGGCGTGGTGATGATCACATTCCGCGGCCGGGCGTGCTCGAACAGCACGCGCTCCAGTTCCGGCAGCCTTCCCGGCTCAATGTGCTCGATCACCTCGATCAGCGTGGCCGCATCGAACCCGGCCAAGCGCTCGTCGCGATACAGCAGCGAGCCATGCAAGATGCTGATTCGCTCGCGCTGGTGCGCGGGCAGGCGTCTGGGCGTTACGCGCCGTTCGCAGCGCTGCAGCGCGGAAGGCGACACGTCCAGCCCCACCACGCGCATCAGTTGCCGCTCCTTCAGCAGAATACGCAGGAAGCGCCCCTCGCCGCAGCCCAGATCGATCGCGCTGCGGATCGCGCGTCGCGGATCGCGCAACACACCCAGGACCGTCGCCAGCCGCAATTCGTGCAACCGCGGCGCGCGCTCATCGTCGATTTCGTTGACCGGCGCCTCACCACTCAGAACCCCGCCCGCGAGGGCGGGGTGACTTGCACACGCGATCGACGTCCGGACGTCACCCCCCACTCGCGTGGGGGGTTCTGACGCGGCGCTCGTGCATGCCAGCGCGTCATCCACGCGATGCTCCAGATCCATTTCCTCCGCGTCGGGATCGACTTCCTCATCCACCTGCTCCTGCATCAGTCGCGAGAGCGCCAGGCGCGTCAGCCCGAACTTGTACTTCAGATAGCGGCGCACGATCAGGTCGCGCTGCGGATGATCGGCCAACCACTCTTCGCCCTTACGCAAGAGCTTGTCCACTTCATCTTCACCGACGTAGTAGTGCTTGGCGGCATCGAGCGCCGGGAGCAGCACGTACAGATGATTCACCAGGGCCCGCACCGGCTGCGCGCCCGTGAGTCTTACACTGAAGACATGCGCGTTGCCCCATTCGGCAAACCGCTCGTCCAGGGGATAGACGATAATGTCCACCGTATAGCCGAGCGGCTCAAAGAACTCGCGGATGAGCCCTTCGCCCGCGCGACAGGACAGCGCCGGGATATGGACCTCCAGCGGCCACCGCTCAGTCAGCCGCTCGATCTTCTCCTTCGCGTTGCCAGCCAGCGCGCTTCCGAAGCACGCCCCCAAGGCGACCGCCATATGGCTTCCGGCCACATAGGGCCAATCGTTGACGTATTGATCCATCCCCGCCGCACCGCGCCCGCGCACCAGCCCAATCGGGTCGACCTCCAGCAGCAGCGCGCAGGTCGTCCGCTCGTCATGGGCCTCGGGATAGAACACCCAGGCCTTTCCGAACGTCAGCTCGCGCTCGAACACGGTCTCGGGATGCTTGTGCAGCAGGTGCCCGATCTCCGTCGCGCGCGGCGCCGTCGTAGTAATCGTCACGAGCACGTCGGTTTACGCCCCCACCAACAAAAAAGCCCGGCGAAGCTCGCCGGGCGGTACGCATCGAAACTCAATTCTGTCACGCGTAACACCCGGGCCTCGCGCGGCACACGTCTTCGGCGCGCAGCACAGCGCGCCCTCGCGGCAAGTTCTGAGTGTAGGCTGACTGAGGCATAACGACAGCTTACCAGCGAACGTCCCTGCCCACAATATGCAACGCCGTCGAGACCTTTGACTGGTCCACCAGCCGCGAAGCGGCGAAAGAGTGAAGCCCACGGCGTAAGCCGTGGGAATCGTGCAGCCCCTCCAGCCGAGCCCCGGAGGGGCGAAAGAATAATGCCCAACGCCTGCTGCAGGGTTGCCTCCAATGCCCGGAAAGCGGTAGTCTGGTTCCTCGTGTGGCCCGTGGCCGAAAGGCGCCTGACCGACTCAAAAAATGGAGGCATCTATGAAGCGCTGCCCCGATGTAGCAATGCTGGCGATAGGTGGAATCTTGCTGCTGGCCGGATGTGCCGGAGGTGGAGCTGGCGGCGGCGGCGGTGGTGGTGG
Source organism: Phycisphaerae bacterium (assembly GCA_036505095.1). GTDB lineage: Bacteria > Planctomycetota > Phycisphaerae > UBA1845 > UBA1845 > DASXUA01. Next base: position 5,796 of record DASXUA010000621.1, on the reverse strand, counting down.
CCAGAGGAACAACAACGGCCCAGGCTTCCCCAATCCGACCGCCTTCGGAAAACTCGCCGGACAGGTGGTCGATGTAGCCGGCCGGCCGCTGGTCGCGGCGCGCGTCAGCGTCGGCACCACGCGCTCGGCCAGCACCGACGAGAACGGTTTCTTCTCATTTGATGGCCTGGCGCCCGGCGCCACGGTCGTGAAGGTCGCCCGGTCCGGTTTCGCCGCCAGCGCCAAGCGCATTCAAGTCTCGGAAGGCGCGGCCGCGGTTGAATGCATCATGCTCGCCGACGCCGGACCGGCCCAGATGATCGACCCGCAGGCCACCGCGCGCTTGCAGGCGGCCGACTCGATGGTCACCATCAATCCCGGTACCCTGACGACGTCCGACGGCCGCGTGGTCGCCGAGCCGGTGCAGGTCGTCGTCAGCAAGATCGACCCCAGCACCCCGGCCGTCATGACTTTTCCCGGCGCGTTCACCGAGGCCACCAACGCCGCCGGCGCGCGTGTTCAACTCGAATCCTTCGGCTTCGCTACGTATGAGCTTTCCTGCAACGGCCAGAGCGTAGACCTGGCGGCCGGCCAAACCGCGACGATCGAATACATCCTGCCGGCCAACAGTCAGGACCGCTACCAGATCGGTGATGTCGTCCCGCGGTGGGAATTCGACGACGATTCGGCCACCTGGCTCGAGCGCGGCTCGGGCACGATCCAGCTCGCCTCCGACGGCTCGGGACGCAAAGCCTGGATCGCGAATGTCGAGCATTTCTCATCGTGGAATTGCGACGCGCCGATTGAACAGAAGAACTGTCTGGCGGGTATGGTCGTGGACGACACCGGCGGTCCGGTGGCTGGCGCTACCGTCACCGCCGTGGGCCTCAGCTATAACGGAACATCGAGCGACATGACCGACTCCAGCGGCCGCTTCTGCGTCGATGTGAAGCGCGGCGCGATGGTCCGGCTCGAACTGCGCGTGAACGGTTCGGCCGCGGCGCTGGCCACGCGCACGGTTTCCGTCCCCGACAGCTCCGCTTCCTGTGGTACCGGCGGCTGCATGGAAATCACTCCGCCGCTCTCCGTGGCGTTCAATTCCTGCGTCCGCGGACGAGTGACCGATAACAATGGCAACGCGGTCGGCAACGAGACCGTGTACGTCGTGCCCGGTCAGACCGTGCAGACCGATGCGAACGGGAACTACTGCGCTCGCGCGCCGGCCGATCTGGACGTGTTCGTGTTCGCGCTGGGTCGCGAATCGGTGATGGTCCACACGCCCAGTTCAGGCACCTGCCCTTCCGGCTGCGCTCAGGCCGACATTACTATTTCACTGCCTACTAACGGCGATCAGGTCGGCGTGGCTTACGCCCAGAAGTTGACGACCATCGGCTCGAATCTACCCGGCGGACAATTCCAGAATTTTGTCCTGGGTGGCAGCTTCTTTGCCCTCGACGCCAGCCGCCAGGATTTCACGGTCCCCGGCCAGACGCGCCGCACCGAAACCATTGGCGGCTGCACGGTAACCACAACGACTTTCACCTTCACGTTCGATCCGAACAACCCCAGCGCCACTTCCTTCACGCCTCAGGGCTTTGCGCCTCTGGATCCCGGCAATCCGGGTGTGGCCGACAACGGCACCGTCACCATCAACCTGCTCCGCGGTAACCCAGCCCAGACCGATCCGCCGCAGCCTTTCCTGGCGGGCGTCTTTTCGCCTGACCCGGCCGCCGGCGATCTGCTGGCGCGCGGCTTGGACTCTGGCCAGACGATCCGCTTCTCCTGGCCCGGCGGCGCCGACATCGGGGCCTTTGCGGACTCAATCGGCGTGCCCGCTGAGATCACCGTGCTGTCGCCCGATTTGCGCGATCCCAACCTGACCATCTCGACGGGATCGGATCTCAACGTGCGCTGGACGGCCGGGAATTCATCCGACCGCGTGCTCGTGCTGCTCAGCGCGTCTCAGAGTTCATCGCAGACGAATCCCGACGGCACGTTCACCACGAATTCCATGTCGGTCTCGATCGATTGCGAGTCCGCCGACAACGGCAGCGGCACGGTTCCCGCGCAGGCCCTGAGCCGCCTGCCGGGGCCCGTGCAGTTCATCTCCGTTCACCGCCAGCGAACCAAGAACGTGCCGGTGTCGCTGCTGCGGACAGGCGGTCAGGGCACGGTGCTGTTCCTGGGCTCGACCTCGCTCTCGCACAGCTTCGCGACCCCCACGCCGTAGCGTCCCCGCGCATTTGCTGCGAGCGACCCGCGCTGCTACGCTATAGAGCATGAACCAGACCAGCGCCACCCTTGATCGTCTCGTCGAACCTGTTGTTCGGACTTTTACGCCCGAAGTAGCGCGGGCGCTTGCTCAACTCCGTGCAGACCCTGAACTGCAGGCCCGCATCGACGAGTTGGCCGAGAAGTGCAACGAAGGCCAGCTTACCGCCGAGGAGCGCGAGGAGTACGATACCAGTATCCGCTTCGCCGACTATCTCGCCATCCTCCAGGCGAAGGCACGGAGGCGTCTAAAGGAATCCGAGCCGGCCTGATGGATTCCGGGACGCGCCAGTTGGTCCGGGATCGCGCGGGCCATCGCTGTGAATACTGCCGACTTCACCAGGGACATGAGCCATTCTACCGTTTCCACATCGAGCACATCATCGCCAAAATGCATGGAGGCTCGGACGATCCCAATAACCTGGCGCTGGCCTGCCATCGCTGCAATGAGAGAAAAGGAACAAATCTCTCGGGACGTGACAGCCAATCGTTGAAAATCGTTCGCCTCTTCGATCCACGTCGTCAAAGCTGGTCACGACACTTCCGCTTCGAGGGCCCTCGTATCGTCGGCGCCACGCAAGCCGGCCGAGCGACGGTCGCGGCGCTCGCTATGAACTCCGCCGACCGTGTGGAACTGCGGGCGGAACTTCTCGCCGAGGGTGTGTCTCCGATTGCGTGAGCGAGCCCGCTGAGGGCCGCCAGATCAGATCCGCGTCTTAACGATTTCGCCAGCGCCGGAACGCGAAGCGCGTCGCATCGCGCCCGGCCCTGGCGATGCTGGTGGTCAGCGGGATGTCCTTGGGGCAGACCTTCACGCAATTCTGCGAGTTGCCGCATTCGGCGATGCCGCCCTTGCCCGTCAGCACGGCCAGCCGTTCGTCGGCGGCCGATGCGCCGGTGGGATGGCTGTTGAACAGAATGATCTGCGAGATCACCGCCGGACCGATGAAGTCGCTATGCTCGTTGAATTGCGGGCAGGCTTCCACACAGCAGCCGCAGGTCATGCAGCGCGACAGCGGATAGGCCTCGTCCTGCACCTTCGGCGGCAGCTTCGGACCGGGCCCGCGGTGATAGTAGCCATCCACGTCGATCCAGCAGTGGGCGCGCTTGAGATCCGCAAACATCCGCGAACGATCCACGCACAAATCGCGGATGACGGGAAACTTGCTCATCGGCTCGATGGTGATCTCGCCGGGAACGTCTTCGAGCAATCGATCGACCAGCGCCGTGCACCCCTGCCGCACGCGGCCGTTGATCACCATCGTGCACGAGCCGCAGACTTCTTCCAGACACGCCGCGTCATACGCCACCGGCGTCGTCGGCGCCTGCCGCCCCACCGGCGTCGGATCGGCCGCGATGCGCTGCAGCACGCTGGTGACGTTCATGCCCGCCTCGTGCGCGACTTCGAACGTCTCCCAATACGACCCGGAGGCCGGCTTATCCTGCCGCTTGATGCGGACACGAATCGTACGCGCCGCAGCATGGGCAGCATCCGAATGGCCCTGGGCAGCCTGGCCTGAGCTATGTGTCATCCAGTGCGCGCTCCTTGAAATCGAATCGAAGTCTCACGCGCTCGTGCGCGCCGGCGGGATGCTAAGCCGCACATCGCCTGGCCGCAAGCGCTCCGACTGGCCAATCGCCCACGACTGTAACAAGATGGCGCAGTCAGGATCGCGCCGCCAGCACCCGGCGCGTGAGTTCGTCCTGCAGTCGGCGAGCGTCGTCCGCCGAACATTCGAACCAGCCCAAGCTCATCTCGCCTTGGAGCCGCGAAGCGCGCGCTAGATGCAGCCGATGCCAGTTCGCAGACCCGCGCTCCAGCCGGGCGCCGCGAAACTGGCTCCAGGGCGCCAATATGCCTCCCCAGACATCATCGCGCCTGACGCGCAACGGATTTGCGGCCGCGAGTGCTCTTTGGATCATCGCGCGTTGGAGGTCATCGACCGTCTTGGCGCGAACTGGCGGGAGGCGCGCACCGATCTCGGCATCCTCGAGTTCCATAACTGCTTCGACCACATCCAGGCTGTCACTTGCCGGAGGTGCACGTGTCATCCACCTGATCCCGTCAGCCGCGAAGAACACTCGCCGCCGGTCGCGGAGCTTGGAGCGAAATCCGCGCCAGCCCACGCTGATGGTCGCCAGCAGGATCAAAACAAACACGCTTGCGACGCCAATCCACCCGCCGCCGGCCAGCCTGCCTAACAATCTGAGAACCATGAGCAGAGCAAGCAGCGCAACAAAGCTCACGAATAAGCCCTTCGTGAGCAGCGAATCGAGACGACGCGGATCGCGGAACTCGAGCACAAACATACACTCGTCATACTCAAACCCGCACTCCGGACAGCGATGCCGCCGCGGCAAGCCGCGCAGGCTATACCCGCAGATCGGGCACTGTTTCAGCCGCAGCAGATCGTCCGTGTCATCGGCCGCGACCAGCGGGTCACAGTCCCCAACGCTGCTCATGGCAATCTGAAAACTGAAAACCGAAAACTGAACACTACCTGCGAACGAAGATAGTCTGGCCGCTCGCGTGACGCCATGCGGGCGCCGTCAATTCAAAGACGGTGTCCGCGACGTCTTCCGGCGTGAGCATTTCGTTGACCGGCAGACTCGGCGCGACCGCCCGCAGCATGACCGTATCCACGGCGCCGGGCCCGACGCCGAAAACGCTGATTCCGTCCGGGCGAACTTCGTCGGCCAGGCTGCGCGTGAAGGCGACCACCCAGGCCTTGGCCGCGCCATACGTGCCTAGCCCGGGAAACGGATCGATCGCCGATACCGACGCGACATTCACAATGGTCCCGCCGCCGCCAGCCCGCATCAGGGGACAGACGGCCTTGCAAGCATAGAATACCGCATCGATGTTGACCGCGTTGCACGTCCGGTAGGTTTCCAGAGACATCCGCTCGACCGTTTCGAGCGGCGCCACGCCCGCGTTGTTGACCAGCACGTCCACGCGCCCGAAGCGCTGCCGCGTCTCGTCGATCAAGCGTTGCACCGACTCCGGCCTGGACACGTCGCCGCTGATCGTCAGGCATTCACTGCCGGCCGACTTCACCAGCCCGCTGGTTTCTTCCAGCTCGCCCGCATGCCGCGCGATCGTCGCCACCGCGTATTTCTCGGCGGCAAAACGCCGGCAGACCGCCCGCCCAATCCCGCGCCCGCCGCCCGTCACGATGATCACGCGTGCAGCCATCCTCCACCCCGTTCTTCGCGCCCAGCGCGGACCACCTCCACCACAAATCCGCGTTCGCCCGCGTCAATCCGCGGCCGAATTAGCGCCGCAGCATCGAGAATTGGCACGGCATGCTGACCGCATCACCCGTGCACTGCCGCGTACCATTTCCGAAAACCTGACCGCTCACCGTCAACTGGCCCGTGAGCAACGACGTACAGGTCCCGGGTGGCTCACCCGGCGGAACCGGTGTGTCATCGGTCTGCACGATGGTGATATTGAACGCGCCGCTGGCCGCTACCGATCCGGAGAACGAGGTGATCCCGGGACTCGGATCGAACGCGATCGTGCCGTTACCCATCACGGTCATT